>JAHFKU010000013.1 GCA_023245195.1 Candidatus Staskawiczbacteria bacterium | reverse complement strand
TCAAGCGGTGCTACTAATGTTGGCCAATTACAATTTACCGTTGATGATCCCGAAAAAGCGCGGTCAGAGGCCCGAGCCAAAGCTATTGAAAATGCCAGAGAAAAGCTGCAAAATTTAGTCCGCGAATCTGGTTTGAGCGTTGGAAAGCTGGTGAATGTTTCAGAAGGATATAATAATTATCCGCAGCCTTATGCTATGGGAGGAGGCGCTGTGATGGATAAAGCCAGCAGCGTGGCTCCGGAAATCCAAACCGGCCAGCAAGAAGTAAACTCTAGTGTTACCTTGACCTACCAAATCAAATAACTGTTTTAATGTTCTAATCGTTGTATCGTTCGCTTTACTCACTCGTTATAAGCGTAACGAGCGACCGAAAGGAACGATAGAACAAAGCCCAGGGGGCTGATAGAACATTAGAACGATTATAGCATTTATATGGATTGTATTTTCTGTAAAATTACAAAAGGTGAAATTGATTCAGCCAAAATCTGGGAAGACGATAATTTTCTGGCGGTGTTAGATGTAAATCCCAATACAAAAGGAATGACCTTGGTATTACCAAAGAAACATTTTGATTCTTACGTGTTTTTAATGCCTGATGATATTTATCAAAGATTTATGCTGGCTTCAAAAAAAGTTGCGGGATTATTGGAAAAAGCATTGAATGTAAAAAGAGTGGCAATGGTAATGGAAGGCATGGGTGTAAATCATGCTCATATAAAACTCTATCCAATGCACGGCTTAGAAAAAGAATTTACAGAAATGTGGGCGAAAGAAAAAGTGTTTTTTGAAAATTATCAAGGCTTTATTTCTACTCAACTAGGTCCACAGGCTAATTTAGAAGATTTGAAAAAACTGGCAGAACAAATCAAGATCGTTTCATTATAAGTAATTCTTATAATCTTCAATACCCAAAACCCCGCCCAAGGCGGGGTTTTGGGGTGGTAATCTGCCGGAGTTGATTTTTACCTGATTTGTGGTAGAATGATAAATAATTCAAAGTTTAAAAATCAAAGTTCAAAGTGACAATTTAAAATTAAAAATTATCTAAACTCAAAGTCATTTTGCATTTTACATTATCATTTTGCATTTTGATCTTTGCATTTTGAATTAATATCGTGGACTCTCAAATCGAGGAAATCAAAAACAAGCTCAATATCGTAGATATCATCGGCAGCTATTTGAAATTAACTAAAACCGGGGCAAATTTAAGGGGAGTCTGCCCGTTTCATTCAGAAAAAAGCCCTTCTTTTTTTGTTTCGCCTGGGCGCCAAATGTGGCATTGTTTTGGCTGCGGGGCCGGGTCTTCCATGTTTGACTTTGTCATGAAAATTGAAGGCGTTGAATTTGGCGATGCATTAAGAATTTTGGCCAATAAAGCCGGAGTTGAGCTAAAAAGAGAAAATGTACAATTACGAACTGAACGCCAAAGATTGTATGAAATCTGTGAATTAGCCTGCAAATTTTTTGAAAAACAATTAGAAGCCAGCGCCATTGGCAAAGAAGCAGAGGCCTATTTATTAAACAGAGGCATTAACAGGGAAAGCATTAAAAAATGGCGGCTGGGATATTCTCCCGATACCTGGAATGGCTTGTCAGATTTTTTAATCGGCAAGGCCTATGCCAGGGAAGAAATTGTAAAAGCAGGTTTGGCGATTGAAAAACCCTCCTCCGCTAAAGCTTCCGCCGTCGATAAATCTTTGGCGGACAAGTCGGCGGGCGAAGGAGGGGCAGTAACTGATTCCTATGACCGGTTTCGCGGCAGGATTATGTTTCCTGTTTTTGATATAAGCTCACAGGTGGTCGGTTTTGGTGGAAGGATTTTCAAACAACAAAACGAAACCGCAAAATATATTAATACCCCCCAAACTCTGCTGTATGACAAATCAGGAATTTTATATGGACTCAATAACGCCAAGTTAGCTATTAGGAAACAGAATCAGTGCGTTGTTACTGAAGGTTATACGGATGTGATTATGTGCCACCAAGCCGGATTTGAAAATACGGTGGCAGCTTCAGGAACCGCTTTAACCAGCCAGCACTTGGTATTGCTTAAACGATATTCTGAAAATTTGGTGCTGGCCTTTGATATGGATGTGGCGGGAGATTCAGCTACCAAACGGGGAATTAATTTGGCCCAAGAACAGGGGTTTAATATAAAAATTATAGAACACTACGGCGAGGGTGATAAAAAATCTGATCCCGCTGACATCATTTTAAAAGACAAGCATATTTGGGAGGAATCGGTTGGCAAAGCAAAATCAATCATGGATTATTATGTAGATTCTGCGTTCAGTCAATTTGATAAAAATACTCCGGAAGGAAAAAAGGAAATTGCCAAAATTGTGCTGCCGGCGGTAAAACGGCTGGCCAATAACATAGAAAAATCATTTTGGGTGCAAACATTATCGCAAAAACTGGATATTAAAGAAGAGGCTATTTTAGAAGAATTGGCGAAAATTAAGTCTGTCCCTACGAATTACGAATCTTCGCGAATTACGAATACTAAAACGAACAATTTGGAAATTGATAGTAATTTAGGTGCTGAGGCGCGCAAAAAGCTCATTGAAGAAAAAGTAATATCGTTGGTATTAAAAAATCCAGAAGATATAAATCTGATTCAAGTTAGCCAATATCCGTTATTTTCAGAAAAAATACGGCATTTTTTGGAAGAAATCAAAAAAATCGTAGACAGCCAAAAACCGCCAGAAGAGGGAGAATTAAAAAAGGATTTTAAAATAGTTTTTAGCGAAGAGATGTTAGATGTTCAATTAAAGAATTTTTTGGCGGCACTTGCATTGCGAGCAGAAGCAGAGTATCAAGAAGACGGCCAAGACGAGATTTTACTTTGTCTTTTACAGTTAAAAAATATAGAATTAAAAAACAAGTTAGAAGCCATTTCACAGGAAATTAAAAAGGCAGAACAAGAACACGATCCCCAAAAAGTGAATAGTTTAATAGAGCAATTTAATATATTAACTAAAGAACTCTAATGCCAAAAAAAGTTAAAAAACAAAAGCCAAAGAAAATCTTAAAAAAGAAAAGGGTTGGCAAAAAACTTTCTAAAAAAGGGGCTCTCAAAAAGAATTCTTCAAAAGGCCACAAGAAAGTCAAAAGAGTAAAAATCACCCAAGAACAAATTGACGCCCTGTTGAAAAAAGGGAGCGAGCGCGGTTTTTTGACGACTTCGGAAATATTATATGCCCTGCCCAATATTGAAAGCGATGTAGATGGGCTGGAAAGAGTTTACGATGAATTAAAAGAACGGGGCGTTGAAGTAAAAGATGTGCGGGAATTTTTGCAGGTTAAATCCAAAAAAGAAAAAAAGCCAAAAATACTCTTAAGCAAAATTGACCCGATTCAAATGTATTTGCGGGAAATCGGCAAATCAGGCTTTTTGTCTGCCCGGGAAGAAAAAGAATTGGCCAAAAAAATAGAACACGGAGACGAAGAAGCAAAAAATAAATTGGCGCTGGCTAACTTGCGGCTCGTGGTTTCGATTGCTAAAAAGTATGTGGGCCGGTCTCCAAATTTAACCATGCTCGACTTAATCCAAGAAGGAAACTTAGGGCTTTTTAAGGCGGTCAAAAAATTTGATTGGCGGCGCGGGTATAAATTTTCTACCTATGCTACCTGGTGGATCCGCCAGTCTATTACCCGGGCCTTGGCTGACCAGGCCAGGACTATTAGAATCCCGGTGCACATGATAGAAACCATTTCAAAGTATACTAAAGTAAGGAAGAATTTGTTGCAAGAACTTGGCCGGGAAGCTTTGGCCGAAGAAATTGCGGCCGAAATGGGCCTTGAAGTTGATAAAGTACATCATATTCGCAAAATTGCCCAAAAAGCAGTTTCGCTTGAAACTCCCATTGGCGAAGATAAAGACAAACAGGACTCAGTGTTGGCAGAATTTATTAAAGATGATAAAACCATCGTGCCAAATATGGAGGCAGCCAGAAAATTGTTAAAGGAACGGTTTAAAGAAATTTCTACTGAATTGACATCTCGGGAATTAAAAATTCTTGGTATGCGTTTTGGCTTAGACGATGGCACGATGCACACCCTTGAAGAAACTGGAGAAGAATTCGGAGTGACACGGGAAAGAATCAGGCAAATCCAGGCCAAAGCCTTGGAAAAATTACGAAGGCACACGGATTTAAAGAAGGTGAAGGACTATTATTAAGACGCGCAGAGAGCAGGGTCGCTCGCAAAGCTCGCTCCTTAGAAACCCACGGTTTCTAACGTCTCCGCTCACTTCGTTCGCGGGACTGGTTTCCTCCACGGGGAAACCGAGTGTTTCCCCGACCCCTTTCCAGATTTAATAATTTTATTTAAAATATATGACATTGAAAATAGGAGACAAAGCTCCTAATTTTAATCTTTTAGACCAAGATGGTAAAAGTCATTCGTTGGCCGATTACAAAGGCAGTTGGTTTTTGTTGTATTTTTACCCAAAAGATAACACGACCGGATGTACTCAAGAAGCCTGCATGTTGCGAGACGATTTTTTGGGATTTAAAAAACTCAAGGTAAAGATCGTAGGCGTTAGCATTGATTCGCCAAAAAGCCATAAAAAATTTGCTAATGAATATAACTTGCCTTTTACTTTATTATCAGACGAAGATAAAAAAACGGTAAATAGCTATGGTGTTTGGCAAGAAAAATCGATGTATGGCAAGAAATATATGGGCACGGTCAGGACCTCATTTTTAATCAATCCCAAAGGTGTGATAGAAAAAATATATGAAAAAGTAGTTCCGGCTGAGCATAGCAAAGAGGTGCTGGAGGATTTAAAACAGATAATCATACTTTGAATTACGAAATGGTTTCTTTGGATTTTTCCTAATTTTAAAGATAGAAATTTGATAGAATTTATAGGCGTAGCCAAAGGCTACGCATAGAAATTATAGCAAATTTATAGCCAAAAATTGGGGAAAAGACAAGAAAAACGGTTTTATATGGTCATTTCGTAATTCAAAGTATCATAGTAAAAAAAACAAGCCCGTGAGGGCTTGTTTTTTACAGTGTACCAAAAATTACATTTTTGTTACGTTTACTGCGTTTGGTCCTTTTGGAGAATCTGCTTCGTCAAATGACACTTTGTCACCAACTTTCAGATCCATAAAAGACACTCCTGCTACCAATGAATTAGCGTGAAAAAATAAATCTTTTTCCCTGCCGTCAACGGAAATAAATCCGAAGTTTTTATCGGTAACCAAATTTTTGATTGTACCTTCCATGTGAGTTTTTTTATGTTTAATTTTAAAGTATAGTATGCGATTAACAAACTCGACCCATAAGACCCGTTAAAACGAGACCCATTTGAAGCAACTAACTTATGTCCAGTGTAGCATATATGGGTCTATAAGTCAATGGTTTGGGCGGTTTTTTCTTCAATTAATGTATTGAGGATTTTTTTAACTGACACCATGCTTACAGGATTAATAATTGAAATCTCGGCAGTTTCTTTGTCTATTTTTTTAAATTCCCTTTTTACATCGTTGATTTTTTCTGCCGTTACTGCATCGCTTTTGCTTAAAAATATATGCTCTGGTTTTTCCAAAAGCAGAGGGTTATATAATTCCAATTCTTGGCGTACGGTTTTGTAATCTTGCAGGGGATTTTGCGAATCCGCGGCAATTAAGTGGAATAGCACTTTGGTGCGCTCTACATGTTTTAAAAATGTAATGCCCAAGCCTTTGCCAGTGGAAGCGCCCTCAATAAGCCCGGGAATATCCGCCAAAATTAATTCGTAATAAACTCCTAAATTAGGTTCCAGCGTGGTAAACGGATAGTTGGCAACTTTAGCGCTGGCATTGGTTAGTTCGTTTAATAAGCTGGATTTTCCGACATTGGGCAAGCCAATAAAACCCACATCGGCAATCATTTTTAATTCTAAACGCATTTCAAAAGATTCGCCAAGCCTTCCTTTGCCGGCTTCCATGGGAGTGGTATTGATGGGCGAACGATGCAAGAAATTTCCTTTGCCGCCGCGTCCGCCTTTGGCAATTAATTCACGTTGGCCGATTTGGGTAATTTCAAGCGAAATGCCGCTTTTAAGATTATGAGCAATCGTGCCGACAGGTACCAATAGTGTTAAATCTTTGGCATTGGCTCCGTCATGTAATTGATTTTGCCCGACTCCTCCGTTATCGGCTTTTAAATCTTTTTTAAAACGGAACTGTTTTAAGGCGGTTAAATCTGAAACTCCTTGTAAATAAACATCGCCGCCGTTTCCGCCGTTTCCGCCCGTAGGCCCCAGTGACATTTTGGTTTTGTTAAATCGTACTACTCCGTCTCCGCCATTTCCGGCGGTAACGGTAATTACGACATCGTCAATGATCATGTGTTTATTTTACTATTTTTCTAAAAATTTTCCGAGATCTAAAATCTGGTCGACGTGGACTTGCTCTACAAAATCTTGCGAGTGGCTGACTAAAATCATAGCTCCTTCAAATGCATCAATGGCGCGAGCAATAACCGGAATATGGCGAAAATTAATGTGATTAGTCGGTTCGTCTAAAATTAACAGTCCCGGGCGTCCCAGTGATATGGCGGCAAAAGCGACCAATCCTTTTTGGCCTTCAGAAAGTTGGCCGATGTTGGTTTTTAACATTTCTGAATCAATTAAAAATCCGGCGGCGTGAGCTCGCAAGCTTTGTTCAGTGCCGCTGTTGCCCATAGCTTTTTGTAAAATTTGATACACCGTGGCGTTAAAATCTAAATTAGAAAAATCTTGGCGATAATAAGCAATGGCGGTTCCCGGTCTTACATGTTCGCCTTTGGCGTGGCCCGAAGCAAGTTTTTCTAATAAGGTGGTTTTACCAATTCCGTTGGGACCCTGTAATAGTAAACGTTCTTTTTTTGTTAATCGTATATTTACTTTCTTTTCAATAAATTTGTGTTTGATAGCTACCGTAACTGAATTTAAAGTAATAATATCTCCTCCAGAATCATCTTGGCAGATGATCTTAAAATCGCGGATGGTTTTGTCTTCACGGCGCACTTCCACAATATCTTCTTCTAGTTTTTCAATCTGCTTTTTCATTTTACTGGACACATCTCGCAGATGGCCGCCTTTTTGGGCAAAAAAGTTAGCCTGCTCTTTTCGATGGGAAATATCTTTTTCCAGTCGGGCGTTTTTCATGCGTTCGCGTTCTAAGCGATTTTGAATTTCTTTGACTACCGTAAAATAGTCGCCGGTGTATTGTTCCACTTTTTTGGAAAAAATATCTAGGTATAAAACTCCATCGGTAAAAGAATTTAAAAAGTCAGCGTCGTGGGAAATGACCATTACCGTTTTTTGATAATCTTTAATGAATTGGGTTAAGTGGCTAATGCCGGCCTTGTCTAAATTATTGGTTGGTTCGTCTAAAAGCAATACATCAGGATCTTGAATTAAGGCCGAAGCCAAAAGTACTCGCGCCTGCTGGCCGCCCGAAAGCGATGTTAAAACCCTATCAATGGGGATATGTAAATTTACAATATCAAACACGTCTTTGATTTTTACATCAATATCGTAGATTTTCTTTGGCGAGACGCGAGCGAGGCCGGCTTTGCCGCCTCGCCCGTCTGCGAGGCTTTTTTCGAAAAATTCTTTAATAGTTAGTTTTAAATCTGGGCGGGGGATTACCTGGGCAGCCCTTGCGATAGTTATGTTGGGCGAAATGTTAATGGTGCCCGATAAGTCCCACCCCGCCAAGCGGGGTTTAGATCCGCTGAGCGGATCCATGATTAATTCAAAAATCGTGCTTTTGCCGGCTCCGTTTTGCCCCATCAAAGTAATTTTCGATCCGCGCCGAACCGAAAAATTGGCCTCATCTAAAATAGGCTTGGCATTTTCCCACTGAAAGGAAACATTGTTAAATTTTACGATGGTTTCGTTATTACTCACGTTCAGTATAATAACCTATTTTACGTTAAATGACCAGCTATGTTCGACATACAATAAAAGAGACCAGGAAGTTTTACACTATTCTGGTCTTTGGCTCGTTAATGCTCAAAAAATCCACGGGCCTTGCTATCTGGAAGTTGATAGAGCGTCACGTCATTTTCGACGCACAGATCTTGTACTTCCTTGTCTTTGATGCTACCCGACGTACTGAAGATGGCTTTGATGCCAGCGTCAATGAGAACCTGAACACCGTCAGGAAATGGGAAGAATGAATCACTATAGGCGACTGCTCCTTTTAATAAATCCTTGTGCCCAGCATTAGTTGCTCTGTTAATGGCAAGCTTAGCAGCACTTACACGATCTTGTTGGCCAACACCGTTGCCAATAATCATTCCATTATTAGCAATGGTAATGGTATTGCTATTAGAAGTACATCCAACACCCCAAGCAAGGAGCAAGTCTTCTTCGAAAAGTATATGGGCTTTCCCATACACTTTCATTTCCGGATCGCTAAAATCCAGAAGAAAGTTATAGTTGGGCTGAACTAGGCGGCCGCCACGCACATAGCGATAACGTGGCGCAATATCTAAGGAAGCTGACTGCATTCTTTCAAGTGAAGGATTGGTTATTAACCGGCATTTCCCCTTTTTACGTGAAAGCACTTGGATAGCTTGAGCTTCGAATTCTGGCGCAATCACAAGGTCAAATAATGCTTTTTGCTCAGGCATACTTTCTGCCATAGCAGAAGCTACTTCAGCATCTAGCCTGAAATTGGTCATAATAGCTCCGCCAAAAATGGCACGGATATCTCCTTCAATCATCCATGCTACTGTTTGCCTGGGCCAACCTTTTATAGCTGCCCCACAGGGATTTCCGTGTTTAGCACCAATGGCAATATATGGAACGTCTTTAAACCTTAGTTTCCAAGCCGCAGTCAAGTGTGTCATGGTTTGCAAAAGCCTGTCTACATCGCACCAATTATTGTAGCTTGGCAGTGCGCCTTCGATGACAACGAAGTTTTCAAGTGCCAATGGATCTTCTGTGCCAGCACTTTCAAGAAATGCTGGACTTTGGTAAGCATTTTCACCCTTAAATTCCGTTACCTGCTGGCCAGGCGTAAACTTAGGCATGATGCACCTCGTTGTTAAAGGACAGTCGCAGTGAATTACTGCTGGCCTTAAGGTTATATAAAAATAACCTTTTTGTCAAAAATTTTGTGATTTATAATATGTGTGTTAACATAAAATTAATTCAAAGTAATTAATAATAGGTAATAAAGAATATGGATACGACTATTTCAACTAATGTTTTGTTTTATATTTTAGCCGCATTTTTCGCCCTGCTTATCGTTTGCTTGGCGATTATAGTTATCTGTGCCATTTCAATTTTTAGAATAATTAAAAGGGGGGTCGAAAAAATAGAAACCGATATTGATGCGGTGCGAAGCAAGTTAAAAAATGGGGGAATGTTGATGTCGTCATTATTGGTTTATCTGATGGCATTTTTTAAAAAAAATAAAAAATCAAAAAAACAAGATTAAAGATTGTAAAATATATGAAAAATAAACATAATTTGGGTAAAGAGGTGTTAACGGGGGTTGCTTTGGCGGCGGTAGTAGCGGCGGCGGCTGGAGCATACTTTTTATATGGTTCAAAGAAAGCCAAGCAACATCGTAAGCAGGTAAAAGGATGGATGCTCAAAGCCCGGGGCGAAGTGCTTGAAAAGCTTGAGAAACTAAAAGAAGTAAATGAAGAAATCTACCAAAAAGTAGTCAATGAAGTATCAAATAAATACGAAGCGCTAAAAAGCATAGATAAAGAAGATGTCATGGAATTTGCCAAAGAGTTAAAAAGCCATTGGAAAAGCATTGCCAAAGAGATAGCTGCCTTTCATAAGGCAAAAGACAAGAAATAACTTATTCGCAAAGCCCTACATGTTATGGGGCTTTTTTGTTTTAATTGATTTTAGGTTTTTATTGGGATACAATGATAGTAAATCATCAATTATCAAGGCTCAATGATCAATCAAGTATCAGATGATAAAAAATGATCAATTACGAAAAACATCGTCATTGAAAATTAAAAAATTAGATATTGATTGTAAATTGTAAATTGAAAATTGAAAATTAATTACGGTGTCTTACTTTTTTTGGGGAACTATCATTTTATTTATCGCTACGATCATTTTTTATGTGGTTTTTGCTTGGTTTATATACTACTGGCATGAAAAACGAGCTTCGTATGTGGTGCTGCCCGTATTATTTACCTTTGAATTTTTCATTACGGGGTTTTTCTTGGTTTCGTTAGTTTGTATCTTATTACAGTATTTGCCCGATATTATAAAGATTGTGAATAGTTAAAACTTTGTAAACTTTTAAATCCGATGCCTAATCTTTTTTGGTGGCTCAAACCAATTAATAGAATTTTTGAAGCTTCTTTGCAGTGGATTTTTTTAATGATCCTGGTTTTATTCATTCCTTTTTTGCGGGTCTGGTGGTGGGTGCTGTTTCCTTTAATTTTATCTGCAGAATTAAGAAAATTATATTTGTGGTGGATAAATTGGGATTATGCCTACGCAAAGAAAAAATGGGTCGTTTTGGAAGTTATTCCGCCAAAAGAAGTGTTGGTTCCCCTAAAAGCCATGGAAGATATTTTTACCATTATGTGGGGCGCTAATTACGATTCGCCCAGCTGGCGGGAACGGTGGTGTGAAGGGTCGCTGGCATATGCTCCGGGCTGGATGTCTTGGGAAATTGTCAGTATTGAAGGAAATTTACATTTTTATATCAGAATTTTGGCTGCTACTAAGAGTACCTTAGAAACCACGCTCTATGGCCACTATCCGGAACTGGAAATCCATGAGGTGCAAGATTATACCAAGGATGTCCCTCAAAACATTCCCAATGCAGAATGGGATGCGTACGGAGAAGATTTTGTCTTGGGCAAACACCCGGAAGTGTATCCTATTAGAACGTACGAAAAATTCTTTGAACCGCAGGGTGAGAAAATTTCGGCTGAAGAAAAAAGGATTGACCCTATGTCTTCGTTGCTAGAAATGATGTCAAAATTGGGTCCGGGCGAGCAATTTTGGCTCCAATTTAATACTATGGCTGCTGATGAGCCAGAATTTTTAAAAGAAGGAGAAAAAGAAATTGCAAGGCTGGCCAAACGCCCCGAAAAAAAGAAACTGACATTTATAGATCAGATTATCTTAGTGATGCGCCACCTTATTTTGGGCCCTGAAAAAGAAGGATCTGGTGAAAAGGCTTCCTATAAATGGTTTAATCCGACAAAAACCGAAGAAGGCGCCGGTGATAAAGAATTATTGCTAAGTCCCGGTGAACGAGAAGTTTTGACAGAACTTGAAAATAAATTAAAACGGCCGGTTTTTAGGACTGGCATCAGGGGGATGTACATTGCCAAACGAGAAAATTATAATCCGGCCAACAAGGTGCTGACCCGAGCTTATTTCGGCCATTTTCAAACTCAGAATTTAAATTTTATAAAGTTTTCTAAAGTGACTAGGCCTAAAACCCAGTTTGTGTTTAGAAAAAGCATACCGCTATCAAGAGTTAGAAAGATGTTTCGTAATTACGTGTTGCGGTTTACACCGCTGTTTCCAGATAGGCACAAAGAAATGTCAGTATTTAACACCGAAGAACTGGCAACTTTGTACCACTTCCCATTAAAGATTACGGGACTGGTGGCTCCTACGATGGCTCGAGTTGAGTCTAAGAAGGGAGGCCCACCACCGAACCTACCTACTGAATAGCCTGGCTACGAAATACGAATATTTACGAATATACCAATAACAAAAACGTTTTCATTCGTATATTCGTAAATATTCGTATTTCGTAGCAAATAACATACAAATTTATGAGTACTAATAACGATAAAAAGGTAACATTTTTCGGACTCACTTCTTTTCGCAACCAAAAAAAGAAGTTTGGCATTAAGCAGGACGACCGGCGCCGGCATTTTTATACGATCGGCAAAACCGGCATGGGTAAGTCAAATTTGATGGAAAACATGGCCATCCAAGACATCCAAAACGGAAATGGAATTGCCTATGTTGACCCTCATGGAGAGGGAGCGGAAAAGCTGCTGGATTTTATTCCGGCCGAACGGATTAAGGATGTTATTTTTTTAAATCCCGCCGATTTGGATTTTCCGATCGCTTTTAACGTAATGGAAAAAGTGGATTTTCGTTATCGCCATTTGGTGGCCGGAGGATTGATGGCCGTATTTAAAAAAGTATGGCCGGATGTTTGGTCAGCTCGGATGGAGTACATTTTAAATAATTGTTTGTTGGCGCTTTTGGAATATCCAGATTCAACGCTTTTGGGAGTAAACCGAATGCTGGCGGATCCAGAATATCGCAAAGAGGTGGTTTCAGTGGTTAAAGACCCGATTGTAAAATCTTTTTGGACGACTGAATTTGCTCGCTACAGCCAAAAATATGAAACCGAAGCCACGGCCGCGATTCAAAATAAGGTGGGGCAGTTTGTTTCTAATGCTTTAATCAGGAATATTATCGGCCAGACCAAATCTACCATTAACATGAGGGATATTATGGATGAAGGCAAAATTTTAATTTTGGATTTATCAAAGGGCCGGATCGGAGAAGATAATTCAAGATTGCTTGGGGCTTTATTGATTACCAAGATCCAGCTTGCTGCCATGTCGAGGGTTGATATCCCTGAAGACGAGCGGAACGATTTTTATTTGTATGTTGACGAATTCCAAAACTTTGCCACCGAATCATTTGCCAATATACTATCTGAAGCCAGAAAATACCGGCTCTGTTTGATTGTGGGGCATCAGTATATTGCGCAAATGGAAGAAGAGGTGCGTGATGCCATTTTTGGTAACGTGGGAACGATGGCCGTTTTTCGGGTTGGCGCAGAAGACGCGGATTTTTTAGAAAAAGAATTTGAACCGGAATTCATGGCTACCGATTTGGTAAATCTTTCAAAATATAATATTTATTTAAAATTAATGATTGATGGCGTGGCCTCGCATCCGTTTTCTGCTCATACCTTGCCGCCGCCGACTCCGCTGTTAAAATCAAATCGCGAAAAAATTATTGAAGCATCGCGCCAAAGGTACGGAGTGAAAAAAGAGATGGTTGAAAAAAATATTACCGATTGGATGGAAAGCTCGCCAAATTCCGGATTGCCTCGGCCGCAAGGCGATCGTGGATCTTCAATGGTATCGGGAACAAAAACCGCCGATGCCAAATCCTTTAGCGCGCCTTCCAGTTTTGTGCCAGCCAATAGTGATGCTAGCCAAACGGTGCTTTATGATGCTATCTGCTCGGTTTGCGGCAAGGCTACCAAAACCATTTTTGAGCCAAAAGAAGGCCGGCCGGTGTATTGCAAATCCTGTTTGAAAAAAATAAAAAACGCCATGCCTACCGGCAGGCAGGCCGGCTTAAATTCTGCCAAAGGGGCTTTAAAACCTAGTAACTCGGCACCAATGAATAGGCCAGCCAATCCGCCTTTGCAAAAAACGGCTGCCAGCCAGAATAGTTTTGTTGCAACACCAGTTAAAAAATCAGAACCAGTCGCCAAAGCAATAGTTGAAGAACCGGTTAACATAGAAAATGTTTCTTTTTCAAAGTCAAGAAAATCGGAAGATGTTAAGCCAAACCCACAACAACCAGTTCGTCTAAGGACGAATGGTGTTGGGGTAAAAAGAAAAGAAATTAATTTATCCGAATTAAAAAAAGCCTTGGAAGAATCTTTGCAACACAAAAGTAAAGATGATACGGATGATGATATCATAGAATCATCGAAAGAAGACGCTAATCGTGAAAAACAGCCGGTAATGATTGACGAGAAGGAAACTGCGGACTATCAAAAAAATCCGGCATTGCTTGATAAAAATTCTGATAATAAACCGGATAATAAAAATATTATTAATCCAGGAGATAAAGTTAATTTATAAGAATTGCTACGAAATACGAATAGTTACGAATATACGAATGCACACGTCACGTTAATTTGTATATTCGTATTGAATTCGTATTTCGTAGCTTTTTTCAATGAAAAGTATCAAAGATTTCAATGTTGAAGGCAAACGGGTCTTGGTAAGATGTGATTTTAATGTGCCTATTGATGAAAACGGCGCTATTCTGGACGATTTTAGGATAAAAAAAACTCTGCCTACGATAACATATTTAATTGATCACAACGCAAAAATAATTTTAATGTCCCACCTTGGCGAGCCAGAAGGGAAAGCAGATCCCATCTTAAAGCTGGACAAGGTTAAAGAAAGGCTTGAAGCGTTATTAAAAAAAGAGGTGATAAAAACAGATGATTGTATCGGCCAAAAAGTTGAAAATACCATTTCAACATTAAATCCCGGCCAAATGATATTGCTAGAAAATGTAAGATTCCATAAGGGCGAAACTGAAAATGATCCGGAATTTGCCAAACAACTTTCGCAATTAGGAGATTTGTACATTAATGATGCTTTTGGCGATTGCCATCGGGCTCATGCTTCTATGGTTGGCTTACCGCAGTTTTTGCCAAGCGGCGCCGGATTACTTTTACAAAGTGAAATAGAAAATTTAAATAAAGTGTTGCAAAATCCCAAAAAACCGATGGTGGCGATTATCGGCGGTATCAAAGTGGGGACTAAAGCAAAATTTATTGAGAATATTTCGCAACTGGCTGATGCGGTCTTGGTAAGCGGCCTCATAAAAAAAGAATTATTAAACAAACATTATAACATTATATATAATGTTATAATCGGGCCAGAGGATCACTTAGACGCCCTCGACATTGACCAAGCTACCATAGAAATTTTTAAAGAAAAAATTATGGCTGCCAAGACTGTTGTTTGGAACGGGCCACTAGGAAAATTTGAAGATGAAAAATATAACAACGGTACCTTGCAAATTGCCAAAGCCATTGTTGAAAGCGGAGCTTTTTGCGTGGCGGGCGGAGGAGAAACCATTGAATTTTTAAATAAAGAAGGTATGCTAGACCAGTTCAGCCACGTTTCAACCGGCGGCGGCGCCATGTTAGATTATTTAAGTGGAGAAAAACTTCCTGGCATTAATGCTCTTGGGTAATTTAATAATCTAACATTGCGCCGCACAAAGGGGGTCGGGGAAATTGGGTATTTCCCCGTGAAGGAAACTGCGAGCGAAGCGAGCATCAGAAACCGTGGGTTTCTGAGGAGCGAGTTTTTCGAGCGACGGTGCCATGTTAGATTATTTAAGTGGCGAAGAATTGCCAGGGATTGAAGCTTTAAATAAAAATGAATAAACCAAAAATCAAAAACTTAACAGAGGCGGCGGACAGGATTAGGCTGGCCGTAAAAAATAACGAAAAGATTATTATTTACGGCGATTCTGATTGCGACGGAATTACTTCAACGGTTATTCTAGAAGAGGCTATAAAAACTTTGGGTGGGAAGGTTGATATGGTGTTATTTCCCAATCGGGAAGATGACGGCTATGGCGTAAATGCCCGGGCATTGGAATTTTTGAAAAATGTTCCAAAAGGACTTTTTATTACCTTGGATTTGGGTATTAGCAATCAAGCGGCGGTCAAAGTACTAAATGGCTACGGTTTTTCGGTTATCATTGTTGACCACCACCAAATTTTAGATGGCATTCCCGCGGCAGAAGTTGTTATTGATCCCCAGCAAGAAGGAGATGAATCAGATTCAAAACATTTGGCTAACGTAGGCATTACATTTAAATTGGCCGAAGAATTGTTGCTTCGCCCGTCCGAAGCCTCTGGCGAAGGCGGGGGCATGTCACATAATTTACGCAACAGTTTTTTGGAATTAACCGCCTTGGCCACTATTTCTGATATGGTGCCTCAAATTGAAGATAATAAAATGTTTATTGAAGAAGGGTTGCGGTCACTGAAAAATACGTTTCGCCCGGGGCTGCGCGCATTTTTAGATATTTTAGGCGAAGGAGAAGTATTGTCGGGCGGATTTTATAAATTAATCTCGGCTTTGAATGCGGCCGAGTCTATAGATTTTAAAAATGAGTCCTACGATTTGCTTACCTGTTCTTCGCGGGGAAAATCCATGGAATTGGCCCAGGATTTAATTAGTAAAACCAATTATAAGCAGTTAAAAATCCAGGAAATTACTAAAGAGGTTGAACGTAGAATCGCCCAGAAAAAAGACGAAATCATTATTTTTGAAGGAGATCCGGCGTGGAAATTATTATTGGCCGGCCCGGTTGCTTCTATTGTGTATATGCAATACAATAAGCCGACGTTTATTTTCAAAAAGGGTGATGCGGAGTCTAGTGGATCCGTAAGAAGTCCAAAAGGTATGGATTCGGTCAAAGCCATGAAAAGCTGTAAAGATTTTTTAATTACCTATGGCGGCCACCCGCAGGCTTCGGGGTTTAGGGTAAAAAATGAAAATCTGGAAAGGTTTAAAGAGGGACTCATTAAACATTTTAAGAATTTAAAATAGATGAAAAAAATTGTAATTTACACTGACGGGGGGTCGCGGGGGAATCCGGGCAAGGCTGCCATTGGAGTGGTTTTTTGTAATGAAAAAGAAGAGGTGATTAAAAAGTTCGGGGAATATTTGGGAGATAATTTAACTAATAACGATGCCGAATATCAGGCCGTTATTTTTGCCCTCAAAAAATTTAAGTCAGTTTTTGGTAAAGAAATCGCCAAGGTAAGTGAAGTGGAAGTTCGTAGTGATTCTGAATTATTGGTTAATCAAATGAATGGCAAGTATAAATTGGAGAATGAAAAAATCCAGAAATTTTTTATAGAAATTTGGAATTTAAAAATTGATTTTGCCGCCGTGAAATTTAAAGCCATTGGGCGCGAAAAAAACAACCAGGCGGATGCACTGGTAAATCAGGCTCTGGACGCAGAAGAGGGTAGTCAAAAACTATTTTAAATGATTTGACAATAGTTTTTAAAAATGATAAGATTAATATGTCTTAGCAAGATGAGTGATTGCCCCGTCAGAATGCGTAAGCTTTCGTCGGGGAGGAAAGTCCGAACACCAACTCTTCGAAAGAAGGTTAAAAAAATAATGGCTAATCGCCATACACAGTAATGTGCGAGGTGCGAACAGTAACGGCTTGGATTGAAAAGTCCAGCATTCCTTCGGGAATATGTTTATAGAAATATAAACTTGAAACGGCTAAATCCTTATTGGGTGCAAGAACAAAGCAGAAATTTGGGAATACATACCAAAAATCTGTTAAAAGTAGTTCGCCAGAGTCAGGCGCAGTATTGTGCCTGACCAGAGCCACGCAGTAATGCTTGGCCCAGATAGATAATCACTAACCCGCCTTCGCTAAAGCTACGGCGGGCGATACAGAATTCGGCTTATAGTCTTGCTAAGACAACAAAAAAACTGGCTAAAATGTCGGTTTTTTTGTTTCTTGAAAAATTCGTCAAAAAAAGGTACTATCTAAGAAATGAAATTCTTAAATACCCAGACAAAAAGTGTCAGTTTTGCCTCGCTGATTTTAGCGGGGTCTTATTTATTATCAGCAATGCTGGGAGTTTTGCGAGACCGCCTTTTGACCAGCCGTTTTGGCTTGGGCAATGAACTGGACGTTTATTATTCTGCTTTTACCGTTCCTGATTTTATTGCTTTGATTTTAATTTTTGGCGCCATTTCCGCCGCTATTATTCCCATTTTTAATTCTTATTTAGTGCGCTCAAAAGAAGAGGCTTTTAACTACGTTTCTAATTTGCTCAATGTATTTTTATCTTTTTTAATTTTAGTTTGTGTGATTCTTATTATTTTTGCTCCTTTGGTGGTGGCTTTAATTGCTCCTGGGTTTTCTGAAAGTAAAAGGGAAACGACGGTCATGCTGATGCGAATCATGTTTTTAAGTCCGATTATTTTGGGCATCAGCAGTATTATTAGCGGGATTTTACAGGTTTTTCATCGGTTTTTGGTTACCGCCTTGGCTCCTATTATGTATAACCTGGGAATCATTACGGGGATTTTATTTTTCGTGCCGCGCCTTGGCTTGCCAGGACTTGCCCTGGGCGTAGTTTTGGGGGCGGCCTTGCATTTATTCATTCAAATTCCGGCGTTTTTGCATTCAGGATTTACTTATAGATTAAGTTTTCGCGTAAAAGACCCTGGTATGTTAAAAACCTTGCAGTTAATGGTGCCAAGATCTCTGGGGCTTGGGGCCGGTCAATTTAACAACATTGTGGTTACCGCGATTGCTTCAACGCTGGTCGTGGGGAGTATATCGGTATATAATATTGCCAACAACTTATCATCTCTTTTGGTAAATGCCATTTCGGTTTCTCTTTCAACTGCGATTTTCCCCAGAATGTCGCTGGCCCATTCAAAAGAGGATAAAAAAGATTTTGAACGCAAGTTTCTGGGCGCTTTTTCCCAAATCCTTTTTTTGAGCATTCCGATTAGCATTTCAATATTTTTGTTGCGTGCCCAAATCATCAGGGTTTTTTACGGTACCACGAAATTAACGTGGCTAGACACACGCCTTACCGCTGCTTGTCTTGGTATTTTTAGTTTGGGGTTATTTGCCCAAGGCCTTATTTTTTTACTATCAAAAACATTTTATGCTACCCACAATACAAAGGTGCCGGCGTGGATCAGCTTTGGCACGGTATTATTTAATATCACGATGAGCTTATTATTAGTTTGGCTGTTAAGTTTTACCAATGCATTTTCTTTGTTGGTCCATTTTGTATTAAAATTGCAAACGGTATCAAATATTAAGGTAGTGGGCTTGGCGTTAGCCTTTACGGTTACTGCAATCTGTGAAGCTTCTTTGCTTTTATTTTTTGCTCACAGAAAACTCCATATTTTTCATATTAGCCAAATTAATATTTCAACCTGCAAGGCTTTAATTGCCGGCATCGTAATGTTGATGATGATGTTATTGGTGCGCGATAGTCTGGTAAATTATAATCTGGTAAACTTGCAAACGACCTTAGGAGTATTTTTACAGTTAGTTATATCGGCCGCGGCGGGAGTTATTTGCTATATTGCAGTATCTTTTATATTAAAATCGGAGGAATTAAAAAAGATAAAAAACCTTTTTTTAAAAAATAATGGTGGTAAGTAAACTAAAAATCGCATTAGTGTTTATTTTGAATTTACCGTACACTTTTGTTGGTTTAATAATGGGTTTGATTTCATATCCCAAAAGCATAAGATTTAATAAAAATCCATATATCATTATTATAAGAGTTAAAAAAATGTGGTGGGGTATCGGATATTTGAAAGGAATAAGAGCGGCGACAATTGGGAATGTAGTTTTGCTAAGTAGTAAATCTAAAAATAAAGATTTAGAACATGAATTAGTCCATGTTGGGCAGTATCAAGACGAACCTTTAGTTCACCCTATTTTATATTTTTTTGAATTACTTAAAAACGGATATAAAAATAATAAATACGAAGTAGAGGCGTATAATAAAGCCGACAATAATTACTACGAAAGGTAATATCAAAACAAAATAGATTTGTGTTATTTCCCATTATTGATATAATTAATAAATGGGAAGAACAAAAATTGAGTTATCAAAGAAGCAACTATATAATCTTTATCATGCCAAAAATAAATCACCCTATTTTATAGGTAAATTGTTTGGATGTAGTTTTAAAACGATAACTAACCGGCTTAATGAATATGGAATTCCCTTAAAAACCCCCGCTTTTGCTCGTATGAAGTATAGAAAATATGATTTTTCTGAAGATCTTATTGAAAAGGCATATCTAATTGGATTTAGACTTGGAGATTTAGCCGTATCAAAAACAAGTCCAAATGCTGAAACAGTAGTGGTTCGACTTCACACGACTCACGATGTTCAAATTGATTTATTTAAGAAATTATTTAAAAAATATGGAAAAGTTATTTCATATACATCTTCTACAAATCCATCTACTAATGTAAATGCATATTTAAATAAAAGTTTTGAATTTTTGTTACCAAAACAAGATTTTGTAGAAAAATGGATAATAAATAATGAGAAATATATTTGTTCTTTTGCGGCGGGCTATATTGATGCAGAGGGGACATTTGGGATATATCAACAGCGTGCGAGATTTAAAATGGATGCATATGATAAAGAAATACTTTTTCAAATTCATTTATGGTTGAGTAAAAACAAGATTATTAATAAATTTTTTCGTGTTGCCAAAAAGGGCGATTATGTGAAATATGGAAATTATCATTTTAAAAAAGATGTTTGGAGAGTTAACGTCAATGAGGCGAATAGTTTGGTAAAGTTTACTGGGTTAATTGATCCATATATAAGACATAAGAAAAGGAGAAAAGACATGGAAAAGAGTGTGAAGAATATAGAAAAAAGAAGATTAATAGGAACTATAAAATGAATAATATAAGAAATTTCGTAATAATAGCACACGTGGATCACGGAAAGTCCACCTTAGCCGACCGGCTTTTGGATATGACCAAAACGGTGGAAACCAAAAAAATTACCGCGCAGTTTTTGGATTCTATGGAATTGGAAAAAGAAAAGGGCATTACCATAAAGTTAAAGCCCGTCCGCATGGCCTATACGCTAAACGCTATACCCTATACCCTAAACTTGGTGGATACTCCGGGGCACGTCGATTTTTCATATGAAGTTTCACGGTCTTTGGCCGCGGTGGAGGGGGCAGTTTTATTGGTGGATGCGACGCAGGGGATTCAGGCGCAAACCTTGGCCAATATAGATTTGGCTAAAAAACAAAACTTGGTAATTATTCCGGTGATTAATAAAATTGATTCGCCCCAGGCAAAAATTGAAGAGTCAGTTGAAGAATTGGCAACGGTGCTTGGCATTTTGCCCGATGAAGTGTTAAAAATTTCGGCTAAAAATGGAACAGGTGTTGAGGAGTTGCTAAAAACGATTATTGAAAAAGTTCCTTCGCCCACCCAAGCTTTGGCGAAGGTAGGCAAGCCGGCGGCCGCAGCCGCCGGCGCTCCATTCCGCGCCCTCATTTTTGACTCAACTTACGATTCATTTAAGGGAGTGTTAGCACTGGTGCGGGTTGTTGACGGGCAAATCAATGATCGGGAAAAAATACAACTCGTGGCGCCAAAACTGCAGGCCGAAATAAAAGAACTTGGTTATTTTTTGCCGATGCTGGCGCCTCAAAAAACGTTGTCAGCCGGCGAAATCGGCTATATTGCCACGGGCATTAAAGAGCCGGGAAAAGTAAGAGTGGGAGATACCATTGTTAAAATGCCAGCCCCTAATCAGCCGATGCCCGAGGCGCTGGCTGGTTATCAAGAACCAAACCCCATGGTTTTTGCCAGTTTTTATCCGGAAAACCCTGAAGAATTTGATTTACTCAAAGTGGCTTTATCAAAATTAAAACTGCAAGATCCGGCATTGGTGTATGAACCCGAAATGAAAGAAGCATTGGGCCGGGGTTTTCGCTGCGGGTTTTTGGGCACTCTCCATGTTGAAATTATTTCAGAAAGGCTGGAACGGGAATTTAACCTGGGGCTGGTTATTTCTACCCCGAGTGTTATTTACAAAATCATTAATAAGAAAAAACAGGAACAAATAGTCTATTCGGCTTCTGATTGGCCGGATCAAACCAATATTGAAAGCATGCAAGAACCGTGGGTGCGCCTTGAAATTATTGCTCCCGCAAACTATATCGGCAAATTGATGGAAATGCTAAAAGAGGTGCAGGGCAACTATTTAGATACTAATTATTTGTCTTCTGAACGGTCGGTTATTTTATACGAAGCGCCTTTGCGGGCCATTGTGGCAAATTTGTATGACAAAATAAAATCCATCAGCCAGGGGTACGCATCGCTTAATTATCATATGATCGGATACCGCTCGGCCACGTTGGTAAAGCTAGAAATTTTTATTGCCGGTCAAAAAGAAGAAGCATTTTCACGGGTGGTGGCCGAAGCAGATGCTTACATGGAAGGCAAGCGAGTAGTAGAAAAATTAAAAGAAGCTCTGCCTCAACAGCAATTTACCGTTGCCATTCAGGCGGTGATTGGCGGGAAAGTCATTGCCCGGGAAACGATTTCGGCTCGCCGAAAAGATGTGACAGGGTATTTATATGGCGGAGATAAATCACGAAAGAAAAAACTATTAGAAAAACAGAAAAAAGGCAAGAAATTGATGAAAGAAAAAGGAAGCGTGAATATTCCTAGTAAGACGTTTTTGGAGATTTTCAGGTCGTAATCACATAACACATAACATAGAACACATAACAAAAAAACGTCCGTCGTAGTTTTGTTCCATGTTCCATGTTTCATGTTCCATGAGAAGAGTTGCTATTTTTGACATTGATGGCACTATTTTTAGGTCCAGCCTGTTAATTGAAGTCACCGATGCGCTTGTGGCAGAGGGTTTGTTTTCCGCTAAAATAAAAAATGTGTACGCTAAGTCATATAAAAATTGGCATAACCGCAAAGATTCCTACGAAAAATATATTGGCGACGTAGTAAAAGCCTTTGATAATAATTTAAAAAAAGTTTACCAGAAAGATTTTGTTCGGATTTCAAAAAAAGTGGTTGCTCTCCAAAAAGATAAAACGTACCGTTATACCCGAGATTTGGTAAAAGAATTAAAAAAGAAAGGATATTTTTTATTGGCTATTTCACATTCCCCGCGAGAATTGGTATATCAGTTCGCTAAAAATTTAGGGTTTGATAAAGTATATGGCCGGGTCTATGAAATTGATAAGCTCGGTAAATTCACCGGTAAAACACTATATTTAGACCAAATTAACAATAAGGCCACTATTTTACAACGTGCCATTGCGGCGGAGAATCTAACCTTGAAAGGATCGGTTGGAGTGGGTGACTCTGAAGGTGATATTCCCATGCTAAGCCTCGTCCAAACCCCCATCGCCTTTAACCCAAATAGTAAATTGTATGCCTACGCCAAGCACGCCCACTGGAAAATCATAGTGGAAAGGAAAGACGTAATTTACGTTTTGTAAAAATAATATTCTAAATATATGGATAATATTAAACAAAAAATAGAATGCCAGCGGCGGTTCGAATGTGGGTAATTTGTTTAGGTATGATATTGTTGGAAAACAGTATATTTTTAATCTTTCTACCAAACAACTGTCGCTTGGCAGTAACACTTTGTTAATAAACTTAGACGACGGGACTTTTTATAATTTGACGATTGTTATTAGGTAAAAGAGTTTTACGCAAAAACGATTTTAAAAATGCTTCAGATGTAATCTGAAGCATTTTTAGTAGGTTGCATTTTGATTATAAAAAAGGCAAAATGAGGTGCATAAGTAGATAAGTATGAAAAATAAACAAGTGAAAAATATTAATAATCCAACTATTTTCGAAGAAAAAGAGGTTCGTCGTGTTTGGCACCAGGAAATGTGGTATTTTGTTGTTGAAGATACAGTGCAGGCACTTGTTGATTCGAGCGATGTAAAACAATATATTCAGAAAATTAAGCAACGCGATCCAGAGCTTGATAAAGGGTGGGTACAAATTGTACATACCCTTTATGTAGACACAAAAGGTGGCAAGCAAAAAATGAATTGCTCGAACTTAGAAGGTATTTTCCGCATTATCCAATCCATTCCTTCGCCAAAAGCCGAGCCATTTAAACGTTGGTTAGCTAAGGTTGGAAAAGAGAGGGTTGATGAAATTGCCAACCCTGAATTAGCGGTAACTCGAGCTAAGAATATGTACGAAAAGAAAGGTTATCCTAAGGATTGGATTGATAAGCGCATGCGAGGCATTGCCGTGCGACATACTTTAACTGATGAATGGAAAGATCGCGGTGTTTCAAAAAACATTGAATATGCCATTTTGACTGATGAAATATATAAAGCAACATTTGATAAAACTGCCAAAGAATATATGGATTATAAGGGATTAGATAAAAAAGAGGGCGATAATCTTCGTGATCATATGTACGACATAGAGTTAATATTAACGATGCTTGGAGAAGCTACCACCACAAAAATAACATCACAAAAAGATTCACGGGGATTTGGAGCGTTAAAAAATGATGCAAGAATTGGCGGAGGCGTGGCAGGCAGGACTCTAAAAGACATTGAAAAACAAACAGGGAAAAAAGTAATTTCAGAGAGTAATTTCAAAAACCAAAAGTTATTAAAAAATAAAAAGGGAATTATATAGTTATGGTTCAAGATAAATATAGTGCTGTGTGGGTGTCGCATTCCTCG
>JAHFKU010000012.1 GCA_023245195.1 Candidatus Staskawiczbacteria bacterium | reverse complement strand
ACCACATTCATATTTTAGATAGTGAAAAGTTAGATGAAGATATAAGGAAAAAATTAGATATGACAAAAGACGAATATGGGGGTGGAGGGTATAAACTATCAAGTCAACTCATATACATTATTGATTCGGGCAACAATTTGTATAATGCCCAAGCTATCGTTCACGAGATTATACATTTTAATTCATTTCAGTCTATTGAGTTAACGGGAAAAGGTAAAAAGATATCTAGTGTTAGGCGTATCGGGTTTGAAATTCGTCGCAAGGATAAAAAGGAAGTTTTTTTTAGAGAGGTAAATGAAGCGATTACCGAAGAATTGGCTAAAAGGTTTGATATTCAATATTTTGAAGATGTACCAGTTATTTCTGATGAGGTAAAAGAGAGAAATAGCATTAAGAAGCAATTTAAGGATAAGGGAGATGATATTGCCCGAATTATTAAGGCTTCGCCCAATGAATTAGATAAAAACAAAACAAATTTTACTGTTGAGTATTATTCCTATATGAAAAATAGAGAAGACTTAAATCAAGATATAGTTAATATTTATGAAAAAAATAAAAATGAAAGAAATAAGCATGGAGAATTGATATTTAATTCAGCCAAAGATGTTTTTGACGTTTTTGCAAAAGCGGTCATGACTGGTAATTTGTTAGAAGTTGCAAGATTGTTGGAGAAAACTTATGGCAAAGGCTCTTTTAGGAGAAGAGCAGAACGAACCAAAATTACAAAGAAATAACTAATAAACTTCCTTGAATTACGAGCCTGTTAAGCTCAGTATTTCTAACAGTAAATAGAAAACATGTCAAAACTTCAGTTACTTTTAATCGTTATTCTTTTTACCGCCATAGCTTTGTTTGCGGTGGTTTTGTTTGGCTTAAATCCCTGGCTTGATGCTGGCCAAGAAAATCAAAGTCCAGTAAATTCAAAACCGGCCACGTTAGATTATAAAAACATAACTTACATTATCGAAAATCAGCCCATTAAGTTAATAAATGGTTATTCTGAAATGGAAGTGGCACCAGGTAGCGCTTCAAAAATTATTACTCGATATTTTGGCAACGAAGCCGTGGGCGATTTAAATGGCGATGGCACTAAAGATGTAGCATTTCTTTTAACTCAAGAAACCAGTGGCAGCGGCACGTTTTTTTATTTGGCATCAGCCCTTAAAACTTCTGAAGGCTGGCAATCGGCTGGCACGGTGTTTCTTGGCGATAGAATTGCACCTCAATCTGATAATATTAACAATGGCACCATTACGATAAATTATGTTGATAGAAAGCCTAGTGAACCCATGACAGCTACGCCATCGGTTGGCATTTCAAAATACTTTATTATCAAAAATGGAAGTTTGCAGGAAATAGCAATGTTTGATGTGCCCTTTACTTTAAGCCCTGGCCAAGATATGAAATTTAGCGACGGGCTTATTATTGGCCTTAAAGAAATAAATGATTCTAGGTGCAAACCGGGAGTGATGTGCATTTGGGCTGGCGAACTTTCGGCCACGTTTAACGTTACTGGTTCAACTATCGGAGAAGTAGCCCAAGAAATAAAGCTTGGAACGGCACATAATAAAAAAATTACTAAAGGAGATTACACGTTTGGACTAGAAAGTGCCACAGCTACTACGGTAACGGTTATTATCAGTAAAAAAACAGAAGTGTTAGGGGATTGTTATGTTGGCGGTTGCAGTGGGCAAATTTGTTCTGATAAAAAAGATATGGTTTCTATGTGCGAATATAGCGAAACATATGCTTGCTATAAAACGGCAACCTGCGAAAGGCAATCAGATGGCCAGTGCGGTTGGACCAAAACTCAAGAACTTACAGCCTGCTTAGGTAGTAAATAATATGAAAAACTGTGCTTTTTGCGAATTACCAGAAATTAAAGATAGAGAAATTATGCAAAATAAACTCGCGCGAGCTTTTTTAACTAATAAACCAATTGTTCCTGGCCATGTACTGGTAATACCTGTTCGTTGTGTGACCAAGTATGAGGATCTTAATAATAAAGAAAGGGAAGCCATTGAAGAATTAAGAAATGAAATAATGGGTAGTCTTAAGAAGAGTTTTGGTGCAGAGGGGTTTAATTTTTCCTGGAATGATGGCGAGTATGCTGGTCAGACGGTAGCGCATTTTCATTTGCACATTATTCCAAGAACAAAAGGTGATACTGGAATTTATAACTATGAACCACGACAGTTCTTATATCGTCCTAGCACGGAAAGAGCGCAAGCATCAGAAAAAGAGCTGATAGAAATTACTAACATTATAAGAAGTAATTTAAGTTAAATGAAAAAAAGAGTTTTTATTGTTCATGGTTGGGGAGGCTATCCAGAAGAAGGGTGGTTTCCATGGCTCAAAGCAGAATTAGAATCTAGGGGATTTGAAGTTTATGTACCACAGCTTCCAGAAACCGATACTCCAAAAATTAATAATTGGGTTCCTGCTTTAGCTGCTGTAATTGGAATACCAGATGAAAATATTTATTTTGTTGGACATAGTATGGGGTGTCAAACTATTGCTAGGTATTTAGAAACAGTGCCGGAGAGTGTAAAAGTTGGTGGAGCAATTTTTGTAGCAGGATTTTTTAAAAGTCTTACTTTAGAAAAAGATTCAGAAAAGGAAATTGCAGATGCATGGTTAAAAACACCGATTGATTTAATAAAAATAAAATCTCGTCTACCCAAAAGTGTTGCTATATTTTCTGACAATGATCCTTGGGTTCCCCTGGACAATGAAAATGATTTTCGTGATAAATTAGATTCTAAAATTATTACTGAACACAATAAAGGACATTTTAGCGGAAGTGATGGGACTAAAGAACTTCCAATTATACTAGAAAAATTATTACAGTTTTAATGATGAAAAAAGAAAGTTACACAATAATCTTATTTTATAAATTCACTCCGATTAAAAATCCGGAAACGTTTAAAGTACAACAAAAAAAGATTGCCGAAAAGTTTAATTTAAAGGGCAGAATGTTAATTGCCAAAGAGGGAATTAATGCTACGTTTGAAGGCCTAACTCAAGATATTAAGGCTTATATAAAACAGCAAAAGAAAACTAAATTATTTGCTGACATAGTGTTTAAAGATAGCGTTGGGAATGGAAAAGGTTTTACCAAGCTTATGGTAAAAACTAGGCCCGAAGTAGTAACACTTGGAGTTGGCGAATTAAATATTAAAAAAGATACGGCGCCGATAGTGACAGCTATGCAACTTCAAAAAATGTACCAAAAAAATGACGACTTTGTCATTTTAGATTTACGCAATGATTTTGAAATTCAGGCAGGGCACTTTGAAAAAACTGTAAATCCAAATTTACGAAAATTTAAAGAATTGCCCGAAAAATTAAAAGAATTAGAGTATTTGAAAAACCAAAAAGTAGTGGCGGTTTGTACTGGGGGAATCAGGTGCGAAAAAGCTACGGTATTACTAAAAAAAGAAGGGTTTACTAATTTGTACCAATTAAAAGATGGAATACATACTTACATGAAAAAATACCCTGGCCGGCATTTTAAGGGAAGTTTATTTGTGTTTGATAACAGAATGGTAACTCCGGTGGAAGACAGTGAAGACCGGGAAATAATTGGCCAGTGCTTTTATTGCAAGGCTGAGTGCGAGGAATTTTACAATGACGATTCGGTAAGACCTTCCAAAAAAGTAATTTGCTGCGACGTATGTATTGTACGACATAAAAAATTAAGGCCGGCGGTGCCAGTATAAGATAATTCAAAATTAAAAAATCAAAGATCAAAATTACAATTCAAAATTAGAAATTGTCTAATGTTAAAATTTTGCATTTTACATTGTCATTTTTCATTTTGATATTTGCATTTTGATTTAATAATCATGAATAGGGTAGTCCATTTTGAAATCCAAGCTGAAAATATTGATCGTGCCATAAAGTTCTATGGCGATGTGTTTGGCTGGCAATTTCCAAAATACATGGATAACTATTGGGGGATTATGACTGCAGAAAAAGACAGCAAAGAACCCGGTATAAACGGGGGATTGCTACTTCGTCCATGCCCGGCGCCAGCTATTGGCCAGGGTACCAACGCTTTTGTATGTACGGTAGAAGTTGAAAACTTCGATGAAACTGCTAAAAAAATTGAAGTAGCGGGAGGCAAAGTTGCCATGCCAAAGTTTGCTATTATGAATATGGCCTGGCAGGGATATTTTCTTGATACCGAAGGAAATACGTTTGGTATCCATCAAACTGACAAAAACGCAAAATGACATTTAAACATTGACACTGTTTTTATTTTTGATAGAATCAAAAACGTAGATAATTCTTGTTGGCCGTTTTCAGAAAGTTATTTTATCTGCAAAGATAATTTTCTGAAGGCGGTTGGCAGAAGCATCGGTCGCATGCAAGGTTTTGGTGTCGTGCGGCGACACCTCTACTTCGGAGTAATTTCCAGTGCGAAGCGTGCAAAAGTTTTTTGGGAATGGTGTCCTTTTGGTTGGACCCAAGGAGCGCGCGCTCAAGGACCACCCTAAGGGGTTGCCTTCCCTTAGCCGCTCATTGTGGCAGCTTTCGCCACAAGTTCCCAATTATGACTTTCTGCCAACCGCCGTCTTTTTGCTCTTTCGTTTTTTGTCCGGGGCCGTAACACCTGTTACGGTCTTCTTTTTTTACAATAAGGTTTGACTAGATGGCTTATTTTTGTTAAAACTATAGATGCTTACATTCTTATTCTTAATCTACTAATGAGCGTTGCTTTTTCTTATTTAGAATTGTACAATAGGGTAAAGTCTACAATAAGTTGTACTTGTATCTAAAAATTATGAAAGCAGGATTAAGACAAAAAGCAATTGAATTACGCGTAAAAAATAGATTAAGTTATAGTGCGATCCAAAAAGAGCTTAATGTCCCTAAAAGCACTTTAAGTTATTGGTTGAAAGAATATTCTTTAGATGAAAGAGAAATCAAAGAATTGCAACGAATTAATTGGGTAAAAGGGGAAGCAAGTCGTGAGCGTTTTAGAAATGCGATGAGAAGAAAACATGATCAATTAGAGCTGGAAGTATATAGCCAACAAAGAAAAAAATTAATAAGTATTAAAAAGGAAAGTTTTTTTGTGGCAGGATTGATGCTATATCTTGGAGAAGGCGATAAAAAGAATAAAGCTCGTGTTGGTCTTGCCAATGCTGATCCAGATGTAATTAAATTTTTTATAAAATGGATTAGGGATTTTCTTAAACTTGATAAAGAAAAGATAAGGGCGGAACTCCATTTATACGAAAATATGGACATTGAAAACGAAAAACTATTTTGGGAAAAAATTACTAATTTGCCTAAGAATCAATTTTATAAAACCCAGATTAGAAAAGTTAAAAATGGCAAGTTCGGATATCAAGAGCCGTATCGGCACGGGACTTGTAGTATTATATTCGCTAGCACAGAAAAGAAAAGAGAAATTATGATGGCTATCAAAGCGCTTCTTGATACCTACAAAGAAATGCGCGCGTAGTTCAGTGGTAGAACGCCACTCTGATAAAGTGGAGGTTGAAGGTCCGATTCCTTCCGCGCGCACCAAAATTATGAACCCCGTTAGAAGTTTGATGGGGTAATAGAAAACTTCAATAAATCAAAATTTTACATAGAAAATATCATTAATATGAGCAAGCAAAAAATAATTTTAGCTAAAATTATTTTTTGCCCAGACTTCTAACGGGGTGAAAATAATTGTCAAAACAAAACCGGGCGCCAAAGATAATAAAATAGAAAAAGTTGATGAAGCAAACTATATTGTCCACGTTAAAGAGCCGCCAATTAATGGCCGGGCCAATGCCGCTCTGATTAAATTATTAGCTGATTATTTTGACATTAGTCCTTCGCTCATAGAAATCGTCTCTGGTTTTATGGCCAGGGTCAAGGTAATTGAAATTAATAATTAACAATTGACGATTAACATTTAACCTTTAACAAAGAACTCAACCGACTGGTTGATTTTTTGTTGCGCATCTGTTAAAAAGAACTTGTGTTGTGGCGTCCTTTAACAATTCGCCCAGGAGGTTTGCCATGGACATGGAACCGAAAGACAGAATTATTCTGGCTATGGATGTGAGTAGTTTGCACGAAGCCAGGCAATTACTTGAAAAGGTAGATGGAAAACTCGATCGCTTTAAAGTGGGATTGGAGTTTATAACTGCCGAAGGATCTTTGCGGGCAGTAAGCATTGTTCATGGTAATCAAGGCCGGGTTTTCTATGATGGTAAATTCTGTGATATTCCCAACACCGTTGGTGCAGCTAGTAAAAATGTAGCTAGTTTCGGAGTGGAAATGTTTAATGTCCATGCCAGTTGTGGTAAAAAATCCATTGAAGCCGCTGTAGCTAATCGCGGAAAAAGTCTGGTTTTGGGTGTAACAGTCTTAACTTCAATTGATGAAGAGGAATGTATGTCTATTTTTGGTGACAAGCCAGATGTCAAAGTCCTGCAATTTGCACGGACATTGATGGAAGCTGGCGCTCACGGAATTATTTGTTCGCCCAAAGAGCTTCTGTTTTTAGGAAAACATAGTGAATTGGATAAGATGCAAAAAATTGTTCCTGGAATACGTCCGGATTGGGCGGCAGTAGGGGATCAAAAAAGAGTTATGACTCCGGCGGAAGCAATAAAAGCTGGCGCTACAGCGCTGGTAATCGGCCGGCCAATTACCAATCCACCCGAAATGATCGGTGGAACGAAGCAGGCCATTGCCAAAATTTTGGACGAAATTGTGTCCATGTCCTAATAGTTTTCATAAGCTGTTGATAGCCTCAACAGCTCTTTTTTTGAGCGAAGTTACTTGAATAAATAATTATATTTGATATAAGTAACTTGTGTCGTGGTGCCCTTTAACAACTTTTTATGGAGAACATCCATGGATCTGGCTCAAACGTATCACACTTATCAAGGTGAAGTTATGAGGATTCTTAAAAGAACCAATGCTGTCATAACTGGAGATCATTTTGTGTATGCTCAAAAACCTGATGGATGGTATCATGGTAGGGATTATGTCAATAAAGATGCAATATATCCTTGGGTGGGAAATACCAGCAAGCTTTGTGACGTTATCGCTTCGCAATTTGCAGATGAGCAGATAGAAACAGTCGTTGGCCCAGCGATCGGTGGTGTAATTTTGTCCCAATGGGTTACCCACCACTTAATAAACAATCTCTTCAATTCAACCGGAAAGACTATGCAAATCTATGCAATCTTTGCTGACGACGTTGATAATAAGAGAGTTATTAAGAGGGGCTATGGCGCTTATGTAAAAGATAAGCAATGCTTAATCGTAGAAGATGTAATTAATTCTGGTTTAACGGTTGCAAATACTCGTGATGCCATTTTGCAAGCTGGTGGAATAGTAGTTGGAGTCGGTGCCCTTTGTAACCGTAGTGGTGGCAAGGTAACTGCTCAAACTCTGGCTGTTCCAAAACTTTTTTCTTTGATGAATGTAAGCATGGAGATGTTTAAAGAAGAAGACTGTCCGATTTGCAAAGAAAGAGGAGTTGAATCGGTTCGCACCGATCTTGGCAAAGGAAAAGAATTTCTTGCCAGAATCGGCAAGGTGTAGTTTTTCGCTTGATAAGCCATTGGTTTTCCAGTGGCTCTTTTTTTATGACAAGCCTCTTGAAAAAAAATGCTAAGCGGGTACACTATAGATAATGAAAGCCAAGAAGAAACAGATAAAGAAAGTTAAAAAACCAGCAAAAAAGCCGAAGAAAATTTTAGTTGTAAAAAAAAGAGTGTCTAAAAAAATTATTAAAAAACTGGTTTTAAAAAAGAAGATAAAAGTATTAAAAAAACCAAAACCAAAAAAAGTATTGATCAAAAAAAGGCCGCAGATTAAAAAAACAGTAAAAAAAAATCAAGGTAAAGCCTCCTTCGCCAAGCCTCCTTCGCGCAAGGCTTCGGACGGCCAAAGGGCTACGGCGGGCCAAAGAAAATCAAAACCGTCTTTTTTGGCCGACTCATTTTTTAAAGCTAAAATCAAGGTTATTGGAATCGGCGGGGGCGGAGGATCCATTGTTTCTGAAATCGGCCGATCGCTCAATAAAGCCACCTTTGTGGTGGCCGACACCGATGCCCGGGCGTTTAAAAAAAGGGCCGGGATTAAAAATTTCTTATTTGGGCAAGAATTAACGCATGGCCTTGGAACCGGGGTTAATCCAGAATTGGGGCGCCAGGCCGCCGAAAGCGAAAAAGAAAAAATTGCCCGTTTTTTTGAAGACCAAGATATTGTTATTTTTATCGCTTCTTTGGGCGGGGGGTTGGGATCGGGCGCCACCAAGGTGTTTGCAGAGGCCGCCCAGGATTTTCGCGGGATCACCCTTGGTATTTTTACCCTGCCGTTTAAATTTGAAGGCAGCAATAAGTATAAAATAGCCATTAAAGCTTTACGCGAATTGAGAAAAACATTAAACGTTTCTATTACTATCCCCAATGAACGGATTTTTAAAATTATCGAAGCTAATACTGCCATCACCGATGCTTTTTCGATTGTCAATAAAAGTTTGATTGAATCTTTGGAAAGCCTGATAGATTTAATTTACAGCCCGGGCATCATTAACATTGATTTTGCGGATTTACGGGCGATTCTGGGCGGTAAGGGCAATTTAGCCTTTTTAAATACCAGCGAAGCATCGGGAAAACATAGAGCCGAAGAAGTGGCAGAAGCCATTTTAAATAACCCCCTGTATCAGTATAATAATTTTACCGCCGAAAAAATCCTGTTTAATATTGAAGGAGGGGAAAATCTGGGAATGTTTGAAGTGGATAAAATCAGCAAGGCTATTTCTGAAAAACACCAAAAAGCCAAAATTATTTTTGGAATTTCTAAAAATACAAAATATAAAAATAAAATCAAAACGACGTTGTTGATGACCAGCCCCAGTGTTGAAGCGGAAGTGAAACCTTCGGTAGTTAAGGTTCCAGCAGTAGTACCGGTATTGAGTAAGCCAAAAAAATTAGCTGTTAGTAAAAAGGCGCGTGGAATTGCCAAGAAAAGAAAAGCCCTTTCCAAAATTATTAAGGCCAAACCTAAAAAATCCAATAAACCAAAATTAGCGCCAAAAAGTATACCTGTTCCTGTTTTTAGCGATATTCCATTTACCAATCAGCCAGTTGCATCTAGTTATAGCAATATGGCTTCAGAGGCAAAACCATTTAGCCGGTTAAATATTGTCCAGGTTCCGGTAAAACCAAGCTCATCTATGATAACTAATAAAGAATCTGAAAGCCTAAAAGCACGCAAAGCCATTAGAAGGACTGCTTTAGATATTAAAAAAGCTGAAGAGATGAAAGAAAACGAACAATCATTGCAAGAAAAAGAATGGGAAATCCCGGCATTTTTAAGGTTAAAGAAATAATAAATGCGATACTAATATACTAATTCATACTAATGATACTAATAACATTACGACTCCGTTTTTAGTATTCGTATTATTAGTATGCATTCGTAGATTGGCATCGCACTGATAAAATATGCACTATGGAGCAAGATCAAAGTTCTGACATAAAAAAAGCTATTATTCCGGTGGCGGGAATGGGCACTCGGTTTTTGCCGCTTTCTTTGGTTCTTTCCAAAGAGTTTTTTCCTTTGGTAGACAAACCCATTATTCAATATATCATTGAAGAGGCGCGGGCTTCGGGCATTAATGAAATTGTGTTTGTGGTCAGCCCCAAGCAAAAAATGATCTTGCAGTATTTGCAAAAATCTCCCGAACTAGAAAAAATACTGGTCAAAAGAAAAAAAGAAGAATTGTTAAAAGAACTGAAAAATTTCGAATCGATGCTTGAAGGGATCACCTTTTCTTTTGTGGTCCAAAAAAATCCGATGGGCGACGGCCATGCTCTGTTGCAGGCCCAAAAATTAGCCGGCTCAAACCCGGTTGCTGTTTCTTTTGGAGATGATGTAGTTTTTGCAAAAGAACCGGCCTTATTGCAACTGATGAATATTTTTAAAACCTGCAATGCTCCGGTCATCGCGCTTAAAGCTCTGCCCAAAGAAAAAATCCCGGCCTACGGATCGGTGGTGGTAGAAAAAATTGCCAACAATTTATATAAAATAAAAAAAATCATTGAAAAGCCGGATCCATTGCAGATACAGTCAAATTTGGTAATTGTGGGAAAGTATGTATTAACGCCTGATGTCTTTGATTATTTAAAAAAAGCTAAGGTTTCGGAAAAAGGAGAAATCATTTTGGGTGAAGTATTTGAAACGATGCTTAATGATGGTAAGACCATTTATGGATATGAGTTAAAAGGAGAGTGGCTTGAATGCGGAGATAAGTTAAAATGGCTAAAATCATTTTTCTACCTGGCATTGGCCGATGAAAAATACGGTAAAGATTTAAAGGAATATGTAAAAAGCATAAAGTATTAATTTTTTTTCAAACACCGCCGCGCTCCGCGCGGCGGTGTTTTATTATTGTGCGACATTTATTGACAATATTTATTTATATGATATTATGTGTCTAGTACATAAGGGAGGCATTTATGCCAGAACTCATATGGGAAGATCGGTACAAAGAAGTTTTTATCTTGCCAAATGGAGAAGTGAGAGTTCAGAATAAGGCAAACCCGGCTATCTTTGTTGATATTGATGCAGATATCATGAATGAAGAGGTTTTGTTAATCGGAGTCAGTGATTCGTCCTTTACCGTACCGGAAGGGGACACGTTGCAAGTCCGACTGATTGAACCAGAACCTGCATAATAATTCGTATATTCAGGGGCCACAGACATTGTTCTGCCGGCCTCTTTTTTTTATCGCAAAGCTCTGAATTACGAAACTCTTTCGCGGGATTTTTAAATGGGAGTTTCGTAATTCAGAGCTCAAAGGCAAATTATCCACTTTTCATTTTTAGGCTGGTGGTGTAAAATTACAATAGTTATCAGTTAAAAGTTTAAACCATGAAACTAGCTTTTTTTGAAATAGAAGAATGGGAAAAGGATTATGTCGGCAAAAAATTAGCCGATTTTAAAGTCCATTATTTTTCAAAACCTTTATCCCAAGAAAATATCTCTTTGGTAAAAGATGTTGATATTATTTCCGGATTTGTTGATTCTCCTATAAATAAAGAAATTCTTGATGGTTTGCCCCAACTGAAAATGATTGCCGCGCGCTCAACCGGATTTGACCACATTGATTTACGGGAATGTAAAAAACGTAAAATTATAGTTTGTAACGTGCCTCATTATGGTGAAAACACGGTAGCCGAACATGCTTTTGCCTTGATGCTGGATTTGTCTAGGAAAATTTATGATTCCATTGAAAAAGTGAAAAAAGAAGGCTTTTCAATTGAAGGGTTGACGGGTTTTGACTTAAAGGGAAAAACCTTGGGCATTGTGGGCATGGGCCATATCGGCCAGCATGTTGCTAGAATTGCCAACGGCTTTGAAATGAATGTGCTCGGATATGATAAGTTTAAAGATAAAAGCATGCAAAAATCTTTAGGGTTTACATATGTAAGCCTGCCGGAATTACTAAAACATTCTGATATTATCAGTTTGCACATGCCTTATAATGAAAAAACCCATCATTTGTTAAACCATGAAAATATGCGGTTGATTAAAAAGGGCGCATACTTGATTAATACCGCGCGGGGAGGTATTGTCGAAACCAACGCCCTGGCAAAAGCTTTGGCCGATGGAACTTTAGCAGGAGCGGGCTTGGATGTGCTAGAAGAAGAGCAGTCTATTAAAGAAGAAAAAGAACTTATGTCAAAAGAATTTGGCAAGTCTCAAAATATTAAAACCATGCTTCAAAACCATGTGTTGATGGAACAAAATAATGTCATTATTACTCCCCATAACGCTTTTAATTCTAAAGAAGCGCTGATCAGGATTCTAGAAACCACCGTGGAAAACATTGAGGCATTTGCGAAGGGAAAACCAATCAATATAGTAAAATAGCTACGAAATACGAATGATCTACGAATATACGAATGAAAACTTTTTGGTATTAGTATATTCGTAAATATTCGTATTTTGTAGCCAAATTATGTACGATTTAATCATTATCGGTGCCGGCCCGGCGGGAGTATCTGCCGCCATTTATGCCGCTCGTCAAAAATTACATATTTTAATTCTTTCTAAAGATTTAGGAGGCCAGGTTGCCAAAAAAGCGGTAGATATTGAAAATTACCCCGGCTTTGAAAAAATTTCAGGGCCGGATTTAGTTGATCTGTATAAAAAGCAACTGCAAACTAATGAACTAGAAGTTATATTAGAAGAAGTGGTGGGCATTCAAAAGCCCGGTAATACGTTTTTAGTTACAGCAAAATCCGGTAAAACGTATGAATCAGTTTCAGTTATTGTAACATCCGGGGCCAAATCAAAATTAATTAATGTGCCAGGAGAAGAAGAGTTTGCTGGCAAAGGAGTAAGTTATTGTTCATTGTGCGACGGCCCGATATTTAAAAATAAAATGATTGCGGTGGTTGGCGGGGGAAATAACGGATTTGAATCGGCGTTGTTTTTATCAAATTACGTAAAGCACGTTACGATTTTAGAATATGGCGAAAGACCGAATGCCGATGCCGAAAACCAAGAATTGGTAGCTAAAAACGCTAACATTGAAGTTATTACCAATGCGCAAGTTTTGCGAATTGAAGGAAGGGTGTTTGTGGATGCGATTTATTATCAAGATCGTGTTTCTGGAGGGGAAAAGAAATTAGATGTTAATGGGGTATTCGTAGAAATCGGTTACAGTCCCGCGACAGCGTTTTTGGGCGACTTAGTTGAATTAAACGAAAAACAAGAAATTATCTTTGACCCAAAAACATTAGCCACAAAAACCCCAGGTCTATTTTCAGCAGGGGATTGTAATGTGTCAAAGTATAAGCAAATCGTGATGGCTTCCGGCCAAGGTGCCGTAGCCGCTTTATCGGCTTATGAATACATAAAGAAAGTAAAAAAATAGAGTGATTGTATGTCACTCTTTACCAAATCGAAATTTATACCCACATTTTTATCTCTTGACTGATTCTTTCGCCAATATCAGCAAGGGTTACCTTTAAGCAGAAGATTCTGAAAGCTATATGCAGTAATACATCTGCAACACAATCCTCCAGGATTATATCCGATGCAAATTTCTTGCAGAGAAGAATTGAATTTTTCTGCAGGTCGACGTGTACACCTTTTTGAGGATAAATCTCAGAGACATAGAGTTTTTTAGCACTTTTGCAAACGACTCCGAGCGCACTAATATCGGTGCTCATTTTCACATCGTCGCAAGTGCTGCTGTATGCGATCAGGGAACCAACCGTAATAGAATTCATTTCTTTGGTCATGACTAAGCTCCAAGGTTTTAAGGTTCTAACTATTTTAGATCTTAAACTATTTTTATTTTAATGTCAATAGAAAGGAAAAATGGCTAATTATAGTTGACTATTAGAATTTAATTTGATAACATATATTTTGTAAATGGAATTAAACGAAGCTACAAATAATCCACCGAATTCCGGACCACAACCCCAGAATTCAAATAAAATCATAAAAAGGGAAGGAAGGGTCATAGAGGCTTTACCAAATGCCTTTTTTAAGGTAGTATTGGATGACGGTAAGGAAGTGCGCGGATTTTTGTCTGGAAAGATGCGGTTAAATAGGATTAAAATTTTACCAGGAGACAAAGTGACGTTAGAAATGACAGAATACGATATGAGCAAAGGGAGAATTACATATAGGCTAAAATAGAAATACGATTGAAATAAAATAGAGATAAAACGGAGATAAAGTTGAAGTGCGATTGTATTTCGCTCACCACAGTGAGCATGTATCAATTTATTTCATTCGCTTTTAGCGAATATATATCCAAGGAATATGAAGGTTCGTCCATCAGTCAAAAAAATGTGTGGAGATTGCAGTGTTGTGAAACGACAGGGCGTGCTTTATGTTATTTGCAAAAAGAATCCGAAACATAAACAACGACAAGGATAACGAAGTTACAAGTTATAAAGTTCATAAAGTTTATCAAGTACGACGAACTTTAAAAACTTTAAAACTTTACAAACTTTAAAACTAAGCTTATGCCACGTATCGCCGGGGTAACCATCCCAGACAATAAAAGAATCGCCATCGCCATTACCTATATTTACGGAGTAGGGAATTCTTTGAGTAAAAAAATATTAGCAGAAACAAAGATTGATCCAAATAAAAAAGCCCAGGATTTAACAGCAGAAGAGCTTAACTCTTTAAAAAACGCGATTGAAAAAAATAATAAAATTGAAGGAGATTTACGAAGACAGGTAATGGTAAATATTAAAAGATTAAAGGATATTGGCACTTGGCGCGGAACTCGGCACACTAAAAAATTACCGGTCAGAGGACAAAGGACGAAAACAAATACGAGAACCGTTAGAGGTAATGTCAGAAAAACCATGGGTAGCGGAAGAAAGCCAGCAGCATCACCAACCTAGTAAATAATTAAAATAATAGAATCTGGAAGGGGGTCGGGGAAACACTCGGTTTCCCCGTGAAGGAAATTATTCAAAACCGTGGGTTTTGAAGGAGCGAGCTTTGCGAGCGACCCTGCTCCCAGTAATCACTATGGGAAAAAAGCACGTAACCGAAGAAAATAAAGAAGATACTATCAAACAGAGTGAAAAAGTTGACCAAGCCGTCAAAAAGGATGTCAAGGTTAAGTCATCTGAAAAAGTCACGGAAGGAAGGGTGTATGTATCTTCTTCATATAATAACACCATTGTAACTCTTACTAATTCCAGGGGGCAGGTTTTGTCTTCTAAATCAGCGGGAGCGGTTGGTTTTAAAGGTGCTAAGAAAGCCACTTCTTTTGCCGCTTCCCGAGTTGCCGAAGCGATCGTGAATATTTGCAAGAAATTAGCGGTAGAAAAAATTGAAGTTTTTATTAAGGGAGTTGGAGCCGGGCGGGAATCAGCGGTAAGAACCTTGGTAAACCAAGGATTAAATGTTGTTTCAATTAAAGATGTCACGCCTATTCCTCATAACGGAGTGCGGCCGAAGAAAGTAAGGCGAGTGTAATAGCAATGCAAATCTACAAATCTTATGCGAATACCGCGAAATTGCGAATACTACAAATACGGACACATTAGCATTTTTGTAGATTAGCATAAGATTTGTAGATTTGAATTATATTCATGGAATCCACACAATTTAAAAATATAAAACCAACTGGCGCCGCTCCTCAAGAAAAAAAGAAAAGGAGGGGTGCGGTTTCTGAATACAAAAAATCTTTAACCGAAAAGCAAGCCCTTAAAAGGTTGTATGGTTTGTCAGAACGGCAGTTTAAAAAATACGTTAAAGATACTCTTGCAAAAATGGGTAGAGTGGAAAACGTATCAGAAGAACTTATTAAAACTCTTGAAAGAAGGTTGGACAATGTTATTTTCAGGCTTGGTTTTTCAAAATCCCGCAGTCATGCCCGCCAGCTGGTTAACCACTCATACTTTTTAGTAAACGGCAAACCGGTAAATATTCCATCTTTCCAAGTTAACAAAGAAGACGTGATTGTAATTAAAGAAAATAAAAAGAAAAAGCTTGTTTTTAAAGATTTAAAAGATACATTGAAAAAATACGAATCTCCGGTTTGGTTGAATTTAAACAAAGAAAAGTTTGAATGCAATGTAATTGGCCAGCCAAGCTTGCTTGAAGTAAATCCGCCAGTTCAAATCCCATTAATTTTCGAGTTTTATTCAAGGTAGCTACGAAATACGAATATTTACCAATATACGAATCCAAAATGTCGCGTTTCTCATTCGTATATTCGTAACTATTCGTATTTCGTAGCGAAATTAACCAATGAATAATAATTAATGAACAATGAAAATTCTTTTCTGTTTATCATTTATTATTTATAAAAAATATTATGATTCCACTTCCGCTTCCAGCTAAAGTGATTCAAAAAAATAAAAACCAAGCTGTCTTTCAGGTAGACGGTCTTTATCCCGGCTATGGTGTTACCATGGGAAATTCCCTAAGGCGCGTTTTGTTATCTTCATTGGAAGGCGTTGCCGTAACCGAAGTAAAAATAAAGGGAGTTTCTCATGAATTTTCTACGATTCCCGGAGTCTTAGAAGATGTAATCATGATTATTTTAAATCTGAAGAATTTAAGATTTAAAATTCATGAAGGCCAGATGCAGAAAGTTGAGCTTAGTGTAAAAGGTGAAAGAACAATTACGGGGAGTGATTTTAAAAAATCTCCCCAAATAGAACTTGCCAATCCAGAGCTTCATATTGCTACCATTACCGACAAAAAAACGGAACTTGAAATGGAGCTTACCATAGAAAAAGGCATTGGCTATGAACCAAAAGATCATCGCAAAGCCAAAAAATCAGAAATAGGAGCCATGATCTTGGATGCTATTTTTACCCCCATTAAAAATGTGAATTTCCAGGTTGAAAATATGCGAGTTGGAGAAAGAACCGACTTTGACCGGCTTTCGATTGAAATAGAAACCGATGGTACCATTACTCCGGAAGAAGCATTTTACAGTGCGGTAGAAATATTGATTAAACACTTTACCCTGATTTTTGAAGGAAAGATGCCAGCATCAAAAGAAGAAGCTCCAGAAAAAGAAGTTACAAAAAAGAAAGCAAAAAGCAAGGAAACGAAAGTAAAAAAAATAACCAAGCAGAAAAAATAGATATAGTTGATATAAAATAAAGATAAATTGATATAAAGTTATTGTGCAATTTTATATCGCGAGCTTGCTCGCTTATATCTATTATGTATCATTCGTCGAAGGCGAATATTTATCAGAGAATATGCGAAAAAGAAATAAAGGTAGAATTTTATCCCGGCCTAAAAACCAGCGAGAAGCGCTATTAAAAACCATGGCGACCAGCCTTTTTTTGCATGGAAAAATAAAAACTACCGAAGCTAAGGCAAAAGAACTGAGAGTGGTAGCCGAAAAATTTATTACTCGATCAAAAGATAATACGATTGCCAATCGCCGGATATTAGCTAAATCATTGTCTGGGCTTACGGTTAAAAAACTCATAGATGAAGTTGCTCCAAAATTTACCCAGCGCCAAGGCGGTTATACCAGGATCATAAAAATGGGCCCTCGTAAATCGGATGGAGCAAAGATGGTGATTATAGAACTAGTGAAATAGTTATAAAGTTCATAAAGTTATAAAGTTCATCAAGTACGACGAACTTTAAAAACTTTACAAACTTTATAAACTTTATAACTCGATTATGGAAGCTATAAAACGCGAACAACATATTATTGATGCAACCGACCAAGTGCTTGGAAGACTAGCTACCCAGGTGGCGGTTTTGCTGCGCGGCAAGAATAAAGTAGGATTTGCACCCTATAAAGATATCGGCGACTTTGTAACCATAAAAAATGTTGCAGGATTAAAGTATACTGGTAAAAAATTCCAAGATAAAATATACTACCACCATTCTTTATATCTGGGTGGGTTGAAAAAGGCCACCATGAAAGAAGTTTATTTAAAAAAAGGGCCGGAAGAAATATTCAGAAAGGCAGTTATGGGCATGCTAACTAAAAATAAGTTAAGAGCTTTGCAAATTAAAAGATTGAAATTTCAAAAATAACGAATTAACACATAATAAACGAATTTTCACGAATCACGAATTTACGACACCCTCGTCATTGCGAGCCGCCGGCCCGCGGGCCGGCGGTGTGGCAATCTTTGTCGTTTTATTAACATGATCAAAGAAAAAACAAAAAAAATAGTGCCAGTTAAAAAAGAAGAGACAGTAAAACCTGCTCTGGCTATTGAAATAAAAAATCCGGAAAAAGAATTGGATGATATTTCGGTAGATGATTTTCCTACTGAAAAAGAATTGGCCTCAAAACCTGACCGTTACTTTGAAGCGGTTGGCCGCCGAAAAACCGCTGTAGCACGGGTAAGGCTTTTTACTCGGGGTGATAAGCAATTTTTGATTAATGGCAAGCCTTATACGGAATATTTTCCACTAAAAGAAGACCAAGAAACATCCGTTGCTTCCATGAAGAAAATGAAATGCTTGGATAAATTCAAGGTTACGGTCATTGTCAAAGGAGGCGGGCGCAATGCCCAGGCCGAATCGGTCAGACATGGAACCGCCAGAGTCTTAGTAGATTTTAACAATAACTTTAGAAAACGATTAAGAAAAGCCGGGTATTTAACTCGAGATCCAAGAATGCGAGAAAGAAAGAAATTCGGATTAAAGCGCGCCAGAAAAAGTCCACAGTGGGCTAAAAGATAACAAATTCCCCCCTCCCGGGGGAATTTTTATTTTAGCCCACTGTGGCACAAAGTGGGTCGGGGAAATTGGGTATTTCCCTGTGGAGGAAACTGCGAGCGAAGCGAGTATCAGAAACCGTGGGTTTCTGAGGAGCGAAGCGACCACAGGGGGCGAAACGATAATTTATCTTATTCAACCAAAAACCGCAATATATTGCGGTTTTTGGTTGAATAATTTCTGAAATTTGATAAGATGTAGGTAGTGTTTTTGTCAGCTCTTTACCAAGGAGAACTGCAATGGATCAGATGCATGATATTACTAGTTTGTATTTGAGTAAATTACTTTTCGGTAGAATGAAAAATGCGGGTCTTGATCTGTGCCCCAGATTAACTATGAATAATTTTCGTCCTGCCACCTTGCCAGATGCCTGGGAATTTCATTTAAATCAAATTGATGGCAATGACTATCACCGTTGCGAAGAACATCAATTAGTGTGTATTCCGCTGGTATTAGTCGTACATCTACGTCTACAAGAAATGATCGATGGTCTGAAGACTGATAAATGGCGAATACTGGAACCATTTCCTCACTTTGAGCCATACTGGCTCATAGATGTAAGCATTATTCATGACTGGGTACCTTATCCTAAACGTACCCACCGTTCTCTTAATATCATTGAAGCCGCTTGTCTCTTGGCGCAACATCCTTATTTGGGAAGCGTGCAATCTCATGAAGGGCTTGAATGGGGACATGGAAGAATTCAAGTATACCGATCACCTGAGACTGGCCGAATTATTGCCAGCCGATTCGGAATTCCTTCTTACAACCACCACAAAGCTTTTACGACTGGAGTATTTGGTTTAGATCCTCCATTCGTAATTCGCCATTCGTGATTTCTTAGAAGTAGAAAATTTTATAACGGGTGTATATCGATTATTTCAAAATACAACCCGTTTTTTATTGCCTATGGTGTCAATTTTTCTGAAACTAAAACCGTTTTTCCGGTTAAAATATACAGCTTTTTTTCTTGCTCGTCAAAATATATGTTAGGGTTTTGCAAGGTAATCGTGCTTCCGTTTATCAAGGATAACGTTTGCGGTAATTCAATACTGTTGATATTACCCCTGACATCAATTTCAGAAATAATAATTTTCCCGGCTAAATCAAATACAATATAATCGCTTCCAACCCAATAACAATCATTAATTTTTTCTGAAAACCGGTTTAAAAATATCGTATCCTGGCCCAAGGAATTCGTTGGGGAATACAGTATTTCATGGTCATTATAAAACAAGATTTTTTGGCCGTCTGGTGAAATTTTCAAATCAGTTACCGGATTATAAAAATTAGTAAAATCTTTTTTAGAGGTATCAAATAATAATACGCCGCTATTTTCTTTTAAAAATATATTCCCATCTAATACCAAAAGCTCGTAGAGGCTTTTTTGATCGATGATTAACTTGGTTTTGTTGAGAATTTCTGTGTTTTTGCCTTGCAAATCCGATCGGTGCAAAAATCCGTCTTGGCCAAGCCAGATAATATGATTGTCTTGCACTTTGTAGGTAATAATACTTTTTATGATAGGAGTGGTTGCTTGAGTTGAATCTGGCAGATTTACAGAAGGATTTTGGGAAGCCGCCAGATTTTCATTAAGGTATAAGTGATTATTTTTTATAATATAGGAATCTTGTAGAAGCGGCGTATTAAAAGGGGATTTTTTGGGATCGGCTACAGCTTCAAATATGATATTTTTTTTAAACAACATAACGTGTTCTAATTTTGTGACCTCGTTTTCTTTGACATCAAGGTTCTTTTGATAGTCGTAGTACCCATCTTTTGTGATTAAAATGCTATGATTTTGAGGCAGTAGATTTTGCACAAAAACGGTATTAGAAAAAATACCGGTAGTATTGCCTGTTTTATGATCAATGCTAATGGTTACCCCTTGCGGCGAGGCTTTTACATAAATCCCGCCAGTTGCCACCACTTTGAATTTTTTAACATCCACCCGATACCCAAGAGAATAAAGGATAATATAGGGCGTGATAACAAAAAATAGCAGCGCGCAACTAAGAAGTATGATGAGCCGAGTCTTTTTAGTCATGAAAATGTTATGTATAAAATTTTCACCGAGTACTCAACGCATTGAGTGCTTGGTGCTTTTAATTATTTTATCCTATCCGAAAAACCCAATTTAATAAAGCCAGTTCTTATTATGCGACAAAGTTGCGGCGGCCTCGCGAGGCCGTCGCTTCAGCACCAATTCAGCGTTGATATCAGCGTAATTCTGCGGAGGCTCGCAAGCCACTTGACACCGATTTATAAATAGAATAAACTAGTATTTACATGATAAATAACTTAATCACTATTACAAAAAAAAGAAGCGGGTAAATTCTGGTTTTTTGTGTTATCAGATGGAATCGCTTCAATGGCGATTTTTTGTTTATCTTGCACTTTGAAAATTTAAACCTTATTAAAACGTATTTCAAAAGAATACGTATTCATTGTTTCTCAAAACGCAATGCAATAGGGCATCGTTACTGATTTTAAGAAGGGTCTTATTCAGTACGATAACAGGTAAAAATAGCATATTCACCCAATCAAGTAATTTTTCAAAACACCCGTTTTGAAAAATTTGTTTAAAAAACAATTTGAATGGGTATTAAAGTAAAGTTTACTCATCAGAGCATTTCTGATGGATAGCAGTTTTTGTAAATTATTTCTGTCTGCAAACAGATCACATGATTTACAAAAATATTAAAGATACATAAAATCTGTATCTATTACTTACGCAAGAAAATAGGTTATATGCAAATGGTGGATGCCTCGGGATATTAAAGTGATGAAGGACGTGGCGTGCCTGCGATAAGCATCGGGGAGCTGGCTAGCAAGCTTTGATCCGGTGATGTCCGAATGTGGAAACACAATTTCGGTAATACGAAATTATCTTGATAGCAATATCAAGAAGCTAACCCGCTGAAGTGAAACATCTCAGTAAGCGGAGGAACATAAAACAATGAAATATTCTATTCACTCTATTATTCATTTAATAAAGTGATTAGGATGTTTTACATTCCCTTAGTAGTGGCGAGCGAAAAGGGAGCAGCCCAAACCAATTTTTCGCAAGAAAAATTGGGGTTGTAAGGGTTTAACGTCGGGAGCATTATTTAGGCCTGGTATAGTCCAGGAATAAATAATGACTATCGAGGGAGAGCACAAAGTAAGTTATTAAAAGAATCACCCTGGAAAGGGGAGCCATAGAGGGTAATAGCCCCGTACTCTAAAATAATATTACGCTCCTTGTTAGATTTCTTGAGTACTGTCGGGAATGATAACCTGGCAGGAAACAGGCCGAACTATCGGCCAAGGCTAAATATTTAATATCACCCATAGTGAACAAGTACCGTGAGGGAAAGGTGAAAAGTAGGGGGTTAACCCCGGTGAAATAGAACCTGAAACCATTTGCTTACAAAGAGTCGGAGCGGCCACATCACGGTGTGCGTGAGTGGAAGTTTCAAGTCAAAGACCTCAAAATGCAAGGAGAAACGATGCCAATGTATGTTTTCATGGCTGGTGTGGGGTCTCCGTTCATTGCATGTGGAGACTTTAAGTCTGATGAAGAAGCCTTAAATGAGGCATCTTCATTTCCATTTGTTCGTTGGAGGGGAGGATTCCAGATAGGCGTTCGTAGAATCGAAAAGATTGGAGTGGGATTAATTTTTTATGATCCCAATCCCAAAGGATTGTATCAGGATCACCCGGCAATCGGGAACCCCAATCACCCGACGCGCACATTGGATCACAAATAAAACTTGTCGTCACGACTGCGGTCGTGACGACAACTTAATTTTGCATTTTGATTTTTGGATTTTGAATTTCACATCATGCCTAGCGTGATGTGGCTGTGACGGCGTGCTTTTTGCAGAACGAGCCAACGAGTTTGACTTTTGGGTTGCCTAAGCCCCTCCGGGGTGGAAGCATAGCGAAAGCGAGTGTTAAAAGCGCGAAATATAATCCAAAGTTCAAGACCCGAAGCGTGACGAGCTTACCATGAGCAGGATGAAGGATGCAGAAATGCGTCTGGAGGTCCGAACCCGTGAGTCGTGCAATCCTCTGGGATGACTTGTGGTAAGGAGTGAAAAGCTAATCGAGTTACGTAATAGCTGGTTCTTCCCGAAACAGCTTTAGGGCTGGCGTCTTGGGCGAATTGTGGGGGTAGAGCACTAAATAGAAATCCTTGGAGTTTACTCCAGGTTTTCTAATTAAACTCCGAATACCATAATTTTAAGCCAAGGCAGTTAGACAGTGGGGGCTAAGCTCCATTGTCAAAAGAGTAACAGCTCAGATCATCGTCTAAGGTCCCTAAATTAAACTAAGTGTTATAAAGGAGGTTTTTCGCCCTCGACAGGCAGGAAGTTAGCTTAGAGGTAGCTATCTTTTAAAGAGTGTGTAACAACTCACTGCCCAAACTTTGTTCTTTTGAACGAAGAGGGGTGATTAGCGCCAAAGATTCCCGGGACTAAAGTTTAATACCGAAGACATGGATACGATCGCATCACACTGCGTGTGATACGGAATTTACAATTTTAAATTTGAAATTTGAAATCAAAAAAGTGAATGATTAAATAAGTGAATTTGAAAACATGACGTCGTGTTTAATTCATTTCAAATTTAGTCATTTCAAATTGATTGTAAATTTCAAATTTCAAATTGAAAATTTTCGCATCATGCTTAGTGTGATGCGATCGCATGGTAGGGAAGCGTTCCATATCGCAGTGAAGGCGGCGGGTAACCAAAGCTGGAGCATATGGAAGTGAGAATGTTGGCCTGAGTAACCGCAATCTATGTGAAAGCCATAGACACTGAAAGTCCAAGGTTTCCTTGGCAATGGTATTCAACCAAGGGTTAGTCGGTCCTAAGGAGAAGCCGAAAGGCGTACCCGATGGTCAGTTGGTTAATATTCCAACACTTGGATGATTTTTTGTTATGTTGCACAATGTAGTAATGTTAGCCCATTATCGGATTTGGGTTCCTACCTCACGGGCAACTGAGAGGATGGAAAATGTGGCCGCAAGGTCATAAATTGATGTGAGCGCGTTGTCTAGAAAAGGCATAACAAGTTAAGATCATTCAAACCGTACCGCAAACCGACACAGGTGGACAAGCGTAAGTATGCTAAAGTGAACGGGTGAGACCTCGTTAAGGAACTAGGCAAACAAGTGGACGTAAGTTCGCAATATGTCCTGCCTGTGCATCACATTGCATGTGATGCAGAATTTAGAATCTTGTATCTTGGAGCTTGAATAGAATTTAGAATATTGAATGTGAAACACATTAGTATTCAAAATTCATCTATTTTATTCTAGCTTCCATATACTAAATTCAAGATTCCGCATCATGCGTAGTGTGATGCACAGGCTGCAACTACCGTACTTCAACCGACTGTTTATCAAAAACACAGCTCCCTGCTAACTCGCAAGAGGATGTATAGGGGGTGAGGCCTGACCAGTGCTGGAATGTTAAGTTTGGGAGTCCTATCCGCAAGGGTAGGGCCCACTGAATGAAGCACCAGTGAACGTCGGCGATAACTATAATCGTCCAAAGGTAGCGTAATCCCTTGCCGGGTAAGTTCCGGCCCGCATGAATGGCTTAACGAGTTGAAGACTGTCTCAACGAGGCGCCCGGTGAAAATGCAATACCAGTGAAGATGCTGGTTACCTGCGGCTAGACGGAAAGACCCCGGAAGCTTTACTGTAGTTAGATATTGAGTTTTAATTTTTAATGCGTAGCGTAGTGGTGAGCCTTTGAAGCGGCAATTTCGGTTGTCGTGGAGGCGCCGATGAAACAGCCATCTTTAAAAATTATAATTCTAATCCACTTTACTGTGGTCACAGTGTTTAATGGGCAGTTTAAGTGGGGCACTTGCCTCCTAAAGAGTAATGGAGGCGTTTAAAGGTTGGTTAGCTTCGGATGGAAATCGAAGCGATAGGGCAAAGCCATACACCA
>JAHFKU010000011.1 GCA_023245195.1 Candidatus Staskawiczbacteria bacterium | reverse complement strand
ACAACTTGATTTAAAGGGGGTGGCGCTCGAAGGCATGATTTTAAAACCTAATATGGTGTTGCCAGGCCTTGATTGCCCGGTGCAAGAATCGGTAGAGCAAGTGGCCGATGCAACCGTTGCCTGTCTTTTAAGTATGGTTCCTGCTAAGGTGGCCGGAGTTGCTTTTTTGTCGGGGGGCCAGTCAAGCCAACTTGCTTCAGCTCGCTTAAGTGACATGAATGCCAGATTTAAGTCAAATTTGCCTTGGCCGTTAACGTTTTCGTATTCGCGCGCTATTCAGTATCCGGCTTTAGAAATTTGGGCCGGCAAACCCGACAAAAGCCAAAGGCATTTTGACGGGCCCGCCACAATGCGAGCTTTGGGTGGGGAAGAAAATATAGAAGCCGCCCAAAAGGCATTATACCATCGGGCGAAACTCAACCACCTTGCCCGCAAAGGAGAGTATAATATGGATATGGAAAAAGCATAAAAAATTAAAACACCAACGAAAAGAAGTGGTGTTTTTTGGTATTATTATTTTGCACATAGATAAATTCCATGATACGATTATATTATGAAGTCAAGATACTATTCTTTCAAATCTAAGGTAGTTCAATTGCGCAAGTTGGGTAAAACTTACGGAGAAATTATTAGAATAATTGGTAAAAATATACCTAAAAGTACGCTATCTGATTGGTGTCGCGAAATTTATTTGACAAGTCGTCAAAAGAAAAAGATAGACAAGGCTATTAGAGATAATTCTAGAAAGGGTATGGAAGTTGCCCGGATTGTAAATAAGGAGAGAAGGGAAAAATATTTAAAGTCTATCGTTAATCGTAATAAACATCTTTCTTCGATATTAAAAGATATAAATATTGCTAAAATTGTATTATCTGTACTATATTTGGCTGAAGGGGCAAAAAGTTTGTCTAGAGGATCTTTATATTTTGGAAATTCTGACCCTTTTATTATAGATATGTTCTTGTATTTAATGAGAAGGTGCTATAAAATTGATGAAAGTAAATTTCGTTGTACAATTTTATGCAGAGCTGACCAAAATACTGTTGATCTGGAAAATTTTTGGTCTAAAATAACAAAGATACCGCTAAAACAATTTTATAAAACTAGAATAGATCCAAGAACTATTGGAAAACCTTCTAGAAAATTGAACTATAAAGGTGTTTGTAAGATTGATTATTTTTCTGCAGATTTGTTTTTGGATTTAATGCATATCCCAAAAATAATTTACAAGGGCCCATAGCTCAGTTGGCAGAGCGCTAAGATGGCATCTTAGAGGTCAGCGGTTCGAGCCCGCTTGGGTCCACCAATTACTTATTTGGTGATTTTTGTTTTGTAAGCATATTATTAAAAGTAACTTATTATGAATCCAAAAATAATGGCAAATGTTGGCAAGCGATCGGCCGATTATCAATTACTCAAAGAAATGACGCAAAGTGGCATGGAAATTGCCAGACTTAATTTTGCCCACGCAACCCACGACCAATTGATTGAGCTCAAAAAAAATCTGATTAAAATTGAACAAGAAACTGGCAAAAGAGTTACTATTTTACAGGATCTGTGTGGTCCTCGTATCAGGGTTGGTATATTGCCAGAAAATATTCAGATGGAAGAAGGTCAAACCTATGTTTTTTCATTTGACGCCTGTGAATCGACGGATAAAACCTGTATTCCTATTGACCATAAAGAACTTATCAACGATTTAGAAATTGGCCAGCCGTTTTATTTAATTAACGGTGCTATTGAACTTACGGTTACAGATATTAAAGATGGCAAAATTTTTGCTAGGGTTGATCGAGGCGGTTATCTATCCAGTAACAAAGGTATTAATGTTCCGATGACCAGTTTGTCGGGCGGTGGTTTGACGCCCAAAGATGAAGATGATGCGGCGTTTGGCGCTAAACACCAAGTTGATTATATTGGTCTTTCGTTTGTACAAACCGTTGAAGATGTTAGAAAATTGCGAGCCATTGTAGGGCCGGATATTAAAATCATCGCTAAAATCGAGCGAGCTACTGCGATGGCACATATTGACAGTATTATCAAAGAATCCGATGGTATTATGATTGCTCGGGGAGACCTTGGTATTGAAATGCCACTGGAAGAATTACCGATACTCCAAAAAGAATTAATACGCCTGGCTCACTGGCATAAAAAACCGGCTATTGTGGCTACGCAAATGATGCTTTCGATGGTAGAAAAATCACGCCCCACCTATGCGGAAGTGACTGATGTGGCTAATGCCGTTTTTGATGGAGCAGATGTGCTTATGCTTTCTGACGAAACTTCAGTTGGTAAATATCCTTTGCAATGTGTTCAGGTAATGAAAAAAATCATCGACAAAGCCGATGAATATTTTAATAAAACCAATTATTGGCTTCCGTAATTAAAAAATGGACAAAGTTGGAGAACTTAAAAAACTGTATCAGGAAATGATGCAAAATAGCCAACTGCCACTTCGGACGAATTTAGTGTTTGGCGAAGGAAATCCTAATTGCCAGGTGCTTTTTATTGGAGAGGCTCCTGGTGCCCTAGAAGACGAACTCGTACGCCCGTTTGTCGGCCGGTCTGGCCAGCTGTTGCGTAAAAATATTCGCCAAATCGGCTGGAAAGAAGAAGATGTCTATATTACCAACATTGTAAAACGCCGGCCGCCGGAAAATCGGGATCCTCTGCCAGAAGAAATACAGGCTTATAAACCGTATTTAAGCCGGCAAATTGAAATTATTCGCCCCAAAGTTATCGTTCCACTTGGGCGGTTTTCTATGAATTATTTCTTGCCAGAAGCTAAAATCACCCGCGACCAGGGCCGGCTTTTTGAGGCAAATAAGTTATTCATTATTCCTATGTTTCATCCGGCAGCCGCGTTGCGCGCCACCAATGTAATGGCGCAGTTTGAAGAAAATTTTAAACGACTGCCACTAGCTCTCAAAAAGATAGAAGAAATTAAAAAGACGAATTAACACGAATTGACTAACGAATAAACACGAAGTGAGAATTCGTGATTTGTGTTCATTCGTATATTTGTGAAAATTCGTTAATTGGCAGTTATCCACATGCCAGTGTTTGCTAACAGAAATGGTAAAAGGTAAAATGTATTAATACTCTGAATTACGAAACTCTTTCGCGGGATTTTCCCCAAATCTGGCGGATGGAAATGTGATAGAATTTGTAGGCGTAGCCAAAGGCTACGCATAGAAATTCTAGCGAATTTCCATCCCAGATTTGGAGAAAATCACCGAAACAGCTTTTTAAATGGGAGTTTCGTAATTCAGAGTAATAGATTAGTTATTAAAAGCATAGAGGGGGAAGTTGTTGATATGCGAATATTATTTTAGATTCGTATATCCGTGATTACTCCAATTAAAACAATGAATGTAAGGTCTTTAATCGTTTTATTATTACTTGCTTTTGTGGTATTTGCCTTGGGTATGGGGTTGGGTATTTTATACCAAGGGCAAAAATCACCAGTAAAGAATCAGGCCGAGGCGCCAGCCCTGCCAGATGCCGTAAAAGTATTAAGCTCTAATATTGTTCCTTCGATTACCGCGCGCGGGAAAGTTTCAAAGATAGATGGCACGAATGTTACCTTAGTTTTTAGAGCAGACAGCCGGGTGATTCCTATAACAAGTGATGCCAGAGTGTATGCTCTTACCTTAGCCCCTGTATCTCCGACAAATAAAAGCAAATATATCAATAAAGAAGCCGCTTTCAAAGATATTAAAGTTGGTGATAATTTAGAGGTTGCTATCAGAGTGTTGCCAACCGGACAGATTGAAGGCTTTAATATTATTATTTTACCGGCGACTATTAAAACTCCTACTCCAACGCCCGCTCCAGCTAAGTAACTTTAAAAAAACAGCCTTAACTTTACCGTGGGCTGTTTTTTTGTTATCATCAACGTAGTATGAATTTCCAACCAATACTTTTTTCATTACTTACATTCGTGTCCACTTTTTTTGGCGGGCTTTTTGCCTTAAGGTTTAAGCATAGCCTTCACTACATTATGGCTTTTGCGGCCGGAGTATTGATGGGAATTGTCAGTTTTGATATTTTTCCGGAAATTATTGAACAAGTACAAGTGTATCATTTCCGTTCCATTGATGTGATGATTGCTTTAGTAGTCGGTTTTTTAGTATTTCATATTTTAGAAAAGACCATTTTATTGCACAGCCATTCAGAAGAGCATTTTCCAAGCCATAAGCACCCGCATGTGGGGGTATTTTCCGCTTTGGCCCTAGCTGGCCACAGTTTTATGGATGGTGTTGCCATCGGGCTTGGTTTTCAGGTAAATGCCATGATCGGCGCCTTAATCGCTTTTGCGGTTATTTCCCACGATTTTACCGATGGCATGAATACGGTTTCACTCATGCTTTCCCATAAAAATACCGATAAACAAGCCAGATTGTTTTTACTGTTAACCGCTATTACACCTGTTTTAGGAGCAATTTCTACCTTATTTTTTACCGTTCCTGCATATTTCTTATTTTTATATTTAGGATTTTTTGCCGGATTTTTGCTCTACATTGGCGCTTCCGATATTTTGCCCGAAGCGCATTCCGAGCACAGTTCTTACAAGCTTATCGGGCTTACGGTAATAGGCGCAGTGTTTATCTTTGTTATTACGAGGCTCATGTAATCTTCAGCAAAAAACAAGCCCGTATCGGGCTTGTTTTTTGCTGAAAAATCGACTATAATTAACGTATTATGCGAGAAAATATTACCATAAACAACCAAAGAGAAAAAGATTTAATTTTGGAGCTTCAAGCAAGAAATGACATTGATGCCCAAAGGCTAAAAAAGCTTTTGGCGTTGCCGGATTTAACTAAAAAAGAGCATTCTCCTATTAAAATTTTAGTTGATACAGTTATGCAACTGCCAAGATTTGCTGATTTTGATGTCATTGAGTTTCCTAAAATAGTTACGGTAGAAGAAAATTTTGATGTGTTAAATACTCCTAAAGATCATCCAAGCAGAAGGCAAACAGATACGTATTATTTTACCGATAACGATATTTTAAGAACGCAAATGACCGTTATGTGGCCGTATTACTTGCGCCACGAGGGCATTATGGAAAAACTAGAAAAAGAAGGTCAGTTGGCTTTAATGTCAGCCGGAATTGTATTTAGAAAAGATGAAATAGATCAAAAACATTTTCCCGCTTTCCATCAAATAGATTTTTTATATATTTGCAAAAAAGATAAAAAAGTAATTACTCAAAAAGATTTAGAAGAAGTGCAGGCGGACGCTGTAAGAAGCATTTTCAATGATATTGAATTTAAGTTTTTAGTTGATTCTTTTCCATTTACCGATCCGTCAATTCAAATAGAAATTAATTGGAATGGTCAGTGGATGGAAATTACCGGTGCTGGGTTGGTACATAAGCAAGTGTTAAAAAACTTTGGCCTAGACCCAGAAATTTACAACGGCTGGGCGTTTGCCTTTGGTATTGAAAGATTGGCCATGATAAAAATGAACATTAATGACATCAGGATTTTTTGGTCAGATGACCCGCGAATTACCAATCAATTTACTGACATTAATAGCAAATATAAAGAAGTCAGTAAGTATCCGCCGATTAACCGCGACATTTCTTTTATCATTCCAAAATCAGTTAGTTTAAATAACTATTATGAACTAGTGCGAGACGCGGCCGGGGACTTGGTTGAAGAAGTAAAGCTTACGGACGAATATGAAAACGACGAAAAATTCGGAGCAAACAAAAAATCGTACACGTTTCACATTGTTTACAGAAGTTTAGAAAAAACGTTAACGGATGCTGAAGTGAATACTATCCACGATAAAATTACGGAGAAAACGAAGGAAGAATTTGGGGCGATTATACGTTAGAAAATAGAATCTAGAAATATAGAAAATAGAAATTTTTTACAAAGAAACGGCGCCGTACTTAATTCGGGCGCCTTGATTGCTGTGGCTTCCTGGAGGAGATTATTCCTTATCCTCCTTTTCCATCACGACCCAGGGGTAGCTACCCTCGAAGTGGAGTTTGACGAGCCGGAACCCCGTGACTGCCAGTCGATTGACCATCTTGGTGATCTGGTCAGCCGCTTTCTCGGGGTTAAATTCCGAGGTCGGGGGCAGGCTGACGATCGCGTACTCGTACATGAGAATCTCCCTGAATGAGAAGGTATATTGCGGAAATCGCGGGTACCCTCTCATTCCTCGATTATAGCATACTATAACTATCTGTCAAGTCTTTTATAGATCTAAGGGATTTGGTAAAATCGAGATAGATATTGGATGTTTGGTGTTGGATATTAGATACATTCGTATCTGCTAACATCTAAAACCTAACACCCAAAACCTAATTTATGAAACTAAGTATTAAAGATAAAGAAGAAGAAAAAAAGCCAAAGGCAGGCTCCTCCGCCAAGGCTTCGGCGCCCAAGGAAAAACCTGCGCTGGTTTTACCTGAAAAAGAGAAATCTGCTAAGGCGAAGCCATGGGAGGCGAAAACTCCAAGAAAAACAGAGGTGATAGAAGAGAAACCCAAAGAGGCTCCGGTAATGGAAAAAATTGCTGAAAAGAAATTCAGGAAAGAAGGGGAGTATGGCGCCAAGGACATTCAGGTGTTAAAGGGTTTGGAGCCGGTCAGGTTAAGGCCGGGCATGTATATTGGGTCTACTGGGCTTGATGGTTTGCATCACTTAATTTGGGAAGTGGTGGACAATTGTTTGGACGAAGCGATGGCCGGATATGCCAAAGAAATTGAAATTACGCTTTTGCCTAATAACAGGGTATCGGTGGCTGACGATGGCCGAGGAATCCCGGTTGAAAAGCATCCTGATACGGGCAAATCAACCTTGGAAACGGTATTAACTACGCTCCACGCCGGTGGAAAGTTTGGCGGAGATGCTTATAAAGTTTCCGGCGGATTGCACGGCGTGGGAGTTTCGGTTGTTTGCGCGCTTTCCACATTTATGGAAGCCGAAGTACAGCGTGATGGCGGAGTTTACCAGCAAGAATATTTTAGGGGCGCGCCAAAAGGCGCGGTAAAAAAAGTGGCAGACTCAAAAAAATCAGGAACCAAAATTACCTTTGATGCCGACCCGCAAATTTTTCCTGAAATAAAATTTGATCCAAAGAAGATTTTAAACCATGTGCGCCAGCAAGCTTATCTGACCCGTGGTGTCAAAATTACGTTCCGTGATGAAAGAAAAAAAGGAGAGGAATCAGATTACGGATTTTACTTTGAAGGCGGCGTGGGCAGTTTTGTAAAATTTTTGGTGTCTGGTAATACCCCACGCCATCAAAATATTTTTTCCGTTGCCACAACTAAAGATAACGTAGCTATTGAGGCGGCATTTCAATACACCCAGGAAATGGAATGCACCGAACAATCGTTTGCCAATAACATTTATACGCCAGAAGGCGGAACACATATTTCCGGGTTTCGATCAGCCTTGACCCGTTGCTTAAATACCTATGCCCGTCGTGAAGGATTTTTAAAAGAAAAAGATGAAAATTTTTCAGGAGATGATGTACGCGAAGGATTAACCGCGGTGGTTTCGGTTAAAATTCGGAATCCGCAATTTGAGGGCCAAACCAAAGCAAAATTAGGCAACCCAGAAGCCAAAGGAGCGGTAGAAGATGCGGTTATGGAAGGATTAACTGATTATTTGGAAAGAAATCCAACTGATGCTCGTGCCATCATTGAAAATTGTATTTTAGCAACTAAGGCTCGATTGGCCGCCAAAGCCGCGCGCGCTACGGTTTTACGAAAAGGTATTTTAGAAGGCTTGGCTTTGCCGGGAAAATTGTCTGATTGTCTTTCAAAAGATCCAGAAGAGTCGGAATTGTACATAGTGGAGGGCGACAGCGCCGGCGGTAGTGCTAAAATGGCCCGCGATCGAAGATTCCAAGCTATCTTACCGTTGAAAGGTAAAATTCTCAATGTGGAGCGGGCCCGGTTAGATAAAATGCTATCTTCAAAGGAAATCAAAGCCATTATTATTGCGCTGGGAACCGCGGTGGCTGAAGATTTTAGTTTGGAAAAATTACGATACCATCGAATTATTATTATGACCGATGCTGACGTTGATGGAAGCCACATTAGGACTCTTTTGCTAACGCTATTTTACCGATACTTCAGGCCGATTATGGAAGCGGGATATATTTACATTGCCCAGCCACCTTTGTATAAAATCCAATCAGGAAAAACCGTAAAATATGCTTACACTGAAGAGCAAAAAGATGTCATCGTAAAAGAAATTGGAAAAACCGGCGTGAATTTGCAACGATACAAGGGGTTGGGAGAAATGGATGCTGAACAGCTTTGGGATACCACCATGAATCCGGCCAACCGTTTGTTGCTGAAAGTTGAAATTGACGACGCCCATCAAACCGACAAAACGTTTGATATTTTAATGGGTGAAGAAGTAGAGCCAAGAAAGAAGTTTATTCAGACACACGCAAAATCAGTAAAGAATTTAGACATCTAGCAAGATTTCTAAATTAAAAATAAAAAGGGGGTCGGGGAAATTGGGTATTTCCCCGTGAAGGAAACTACACGTCGCGGCGTGTATCAGAAACCTTGGGCTTCTGAGGAGTGAGCCGGAACCGAAGAGCTAGCCCGAGCATAGCGAGGGCGGTAAGGCGAGCGACAATTTGGATATTTAATTTATACAAATGTTCCATCACAAAAAATCAATTATCGACGAAGAAGAAATTGCCACTCGTCGCTTGGAAACGCTGGTTGACGGCGTTTTTGCTATCGCCATGACATTGTTGGTGTTGGATATTCGTCTGCCAGAAGCAGCAGAAATGGTAAATTCTCACGATTTGTTGTTGCAATTACTAGTATTAGCCCCGAAATTTTTCAGCTTTATTATCAGTTTTGTTATTTTAGGCACGTTTTGGGCGGGGCACCACACTGAATTTCAATACATTAAAAAATTAGACCACACGCTTATATGGTTTAATATTTTTTATCTTTTATTTGTTTCTTTTCTGCCATTTTCAGCTTCATTGCTTGGCAAATATACGTTTAATCAAACTGCGGTTGTGGTGTATGGCGCAAATTTGATGATGCTGGTGGCAATTCACTATGGCATGTGGCAGCACGCGCGCCACCATAAAAACCTTATCAAAGAAAATATCGACAAACGGATTGATAAACTGGTGGATATTTTGGGTTCCTTTGCTATGCTGGCTTATGGCTTGGCTATCGTTTTATCATTTTGGTACCTGGAAGCATCATTAATTATTTACCTTTTGGTTCCTTTGCCTTATATTTTTGGCTGGATCTATCGGTTGGTGTAAAAAGGATATAACTGGATATAAAATAGATATACATTGATATACAACTGCATATCGCGAGCGAAAGCTAGCTAGTATCTATTTATTCATTCGCCTTTAGCGAATTTTTATCAAAAGAATATGAAAGTGATAATCGTGCGACATGCACAGACAAGTGAAAATTTGAAAGGAGGCGACGCAGCTCGAGATTCAGAGGCTCTACTTACCGAAGAAGGCGTACTTCAGGCAAAAAAGCTGGGCCAGCATTTAAAAGACCATCGAATTACTCACGCCTATACGAGTCCGCAAAAGCGAGCGGTGCATACGGCAGAAGAAATTTTAGCATATCACGTTGATGCGAAGATAGACCACGTTGATGATTTGCGCGAACAAAATTTAGGCAAGCTTTCGGGACTGCCAAAAAATACCATCCGTGAATTACATAAACAAACCGGTTTGCCATTTGCCGATTTTCGCCCAGAAGAAGGGGAATCATATGGCGATGTGCAAAAACGTGCTACCGGGTTTTTGCATCAATTACTGCACAAGCACAAAGAAGATGATGTTATTTTGATCGTCAGCCACGGAGGTACGCTAGGAGTGTTGTTACTGCACATTTTAGAAAAAGAAATTACTGAAGAAAATTACCGAGCCACTAAATCAGAAAATACAGCGTTTACGATATTGCAGGTGGATGATGGCAAACAATTAAAAGTGCATAAAATTAATAGCTTGGAACACCTTAGTTAATTTTCAATTTCTAATTTTCAATTTTCATTAAATTTTTAATTAATTAATTTTTTTAAACATTTAATAGAAATTAGAAATTAAGAATTAGAAATTCATAGATATGTTTGATAATTTAAAAAAACTGCACGAACTCAAAAAAATGCAGGATGAATTTAAGAAAGAGAAGCTCACTTTTGAGGATAGGGGAGTTTCTGTCACGATAAACGGAAATTTTGAGGTAGAAGAAATTAAATTAAATCCCGAATTAAGTTTACAAGAGCAACAAGAAACCTTAAAGCATTGTTTAAATAAAGCTCGCGAAGATATCCAAAAAACATTGGCCAAGAAAATGCTAAGTTCTGGCCTCGGCTTTTAAAGCGATCCCAATTTACGAATAAACATCCAAATGATCCCAATCACAAGATTGCTTCGGCGCTTGCGAGCGCCTCGCAATGACGACGTAGTATTCGGATAATTCGGATGCGTAATTCGGAGGATTTGGATCGCATTTTAATGAAGATTACATTTTACGGTGCTACTCAAACTGTCACTGGGTCAAAATATGTCATAGAAAGCGAGGGATACCGCTTGCTTTTGGATTGCGGAATGTACCAGGGCAAACGGGATGTTTCCAATGCATTAAATAAAACGTTTCCTTTTGATGCTAGTTCCATTGATGCCATGATCCTTTCGCATGCCCACACCGACCACTGCGGTTTAATTCCTATACTTATCAAAAACGGATTTTCGGGAAAAATTTATTGCACTGCTCCTACGGCCGATATCGCCAAATTCATTTTAGAAGATGCGGCTTCAATTCAAGAACAAGATGCCCTGTATTTTAATAAACACCTTCCCGCCGGCCAAAAACCTATTGAACCCTTGTACACCAAGCAAGATGTAAAGAAATCATTTTCTTATTTTGCTCCAGTGCCATACTTCAGGCTAACCCAGCAATGGACGCAGTTGGCGCCTAATATCCGTTTTAAATTTTATGATGCCGGGCATATTTTGGGATCCGCAGTAACGCTTTTAGAAATTACCGAGGCCGGCGAAATTAAGCGGCTCGTGTTTACCGGCGATTTAGGCCGCCATTTTTTACCTATTTTGCGGGATCCTGAATTTGTAGAAGAACCGGCCGAAACATTAATTATGGAATGCACCTATGGCAATAGGCTTCACCGACCGGTGACTGACTTGGAAGGGGATTTAAAAAATATCATCAATGAAGCAATAAAAAATAAAAGTAAAATTATTGTCCCGACATTTTCTTTAGGTAGGACTCAAGAATTATTATACATGATCCACAAGCTTATTGATGCCAAAGAAATTTCGCGTTTACCGATTTTTATTGACAGTCCCTTGGCCCAGAAAATAACTCGGGTATTTGGAACTTACACCGCCGATTTTGACGAAGAATTTTGGAATGACTTTGGAGAAAGGGGAGAGTCAGCCTTTTTATTTAGGAATTTAATTACTACGGTTTCAATTGAAGAATCCAAAAGTATTAATAACAAAGAGGGGCCGTATATTGTGATTGCCGGATCGGGGATGTGCGAAGGCGGCCGGGTGCTGCACCACTTAAAAAATAACATTGAAAATCCCAATAGCATTATTTTAATTACGGGCTACCAGGCGCAGCACACGCTGGGAAGGAAAATAGTTGAAATAAGTAAAGCCCAGGTTCACCCGGTCAAATCCGCGCCGCCTGTTGGCGGCGCGGTGTCAAGCGAAGTTGGACAATTTGACCGGGTGAAAATTTATGGCCAAGAATATCATGTGAAAGCAAAAGTCATCAGTTTAGATGAACTTTCGGCTCACGCCGACCAAAAAGATTTGCTGTCATACGCTTTGCATATTAAAAACCTTAAAAATGTATTTTTAATCCACACCGAAATGCCGGAAGCAGAAGCATTTTCTAGTCTGCTCAAAAAAGAGGCCCCTTCGTTATCGGTTAACATTCCAAGCCAGGGACAGGAGTTTGAAATATAGCTAATTTTAGCTTACAATAAGCGTGCCACATCCAACTTATAAGGAGGCGTGTCATGGGGTTTAATGCCGAGCTTCGTATTTTGTACCCGGATCACAAACTACTGGGTCAAGATAAAACGCTTTGGAAAGCCCAAGAAGTAATTTCATTCGGGTATGTTACCAGGCTTCAGAAATTAGTAGAATATCCCAAACATCACTACGGTGATCATGAGCGGGCTGGTATCTGTGTCGTTGGTTGTATTATGGCAAAGCTCGTTGAAAAATTAGGACGTGGACCAATATGGCCAGATTTTGCTCCTTTGTTTTTAATATATGAAGCCTATTTTGAGGATCACGCGGCTTATTCTTTAGCCAAAACAACAGGCGTATTAGATTATATTGATGCCGGATCTTGCTTTGAATTTTCAGGGCAAGATCGCTTAAAACCTAGTCCCAAACTAAAGAAGGGTCATAATGAAATACTTGGTTGGAGCCAAGATAGACTTAATGCCTATGTGGCCAATAATTATAATATCATAGTGCATCCTTTGATCATGTGGGAATCATGCGAAAATATTACAGCTTGGCTGGATGAAGCCGAGAAAATCAAAACACCGGAATGGCAAGAATTGGAGAAAAATCCGATATCGCTTGCCAAGGCTCGCGCCTGGCGGGAATACTTAAGAGAAGTGGGAAAAATAGGAGCGCGAGCGCTCTTCTTATTTCCTATGTAATTTTCATGAAGGCAACCAGCGTTGCCTCTTTTTTTAATTCAGAGGCGGTTATATGGAGCGACTATTGACTTACTATCTTTAATCGGCTATCATGAATACCAATACATAAACGGCCTCGTCGGCCGTTTTAAAAAACAAGAAAAAGCGATACTAATATACTAATTCCATACCAGTTATACTAATACGTTTTTATTCGTATCATTGGTATGCGCATTCGTATTATTGGTATCTCATGCTATTATGAACGTAATGAATAATATAAAGATATTTTTTAAAGAAGTCTATGTTGAATTGCGTAAAACCAATTGGCTAAGCCGCAATGAAGTTTTGCGTTACACCTTGATGGTGCTTGCCGTGACGATTGTCGTATCTGCATTTTTGGGTGGATTAGATTACATTTTTTCGGAAGCGTTAAAAGCGTTTATTTTAAAATAATCAATTTTTTGTAAAACAAAAATTCGCAGATTATCGCAGATAGCACGCAGATTAGCGCTGATTACGTCAAGTTACGTATCCGCGAACATCCGCGTTGATATCCGCGCGAATCAGCGTATTTTTACGAAGTAAAAATGAGTAAGCAAGTTATTCAGCAAGAAAAAAATTGGTACGTCATTCATACCTATTCCGGCTATGAAGATGCCGTTGCAAAAAATCTTAAACAAAGAATAGAATCTTTGAGTATGGAAAATAAGATTTTCAATGTTATCGTGCCAAAGGAAAAAAAGATAAAAATCAAAAACGGAAAACGAAAAACCGTTGAAGAAAAAATTTATCCCGGGTATGTATTGGTGGAAATGATTGTAGACGACGAATCTTGGTATGTGGTTAGAAACACGCCGCGAGTAACCGGATTTTTGGGCGCCGGAACTACGCCTATTCCCGTTTCAGCAGCTGATATTGCCGATTTGCAAAAAAGGATGGATTCGGGCGAACCGGAATTCCAGATTGATTTTGAAGTTGGTGTTGCGGTTAAAATTTTAGACGGGCCGTTTAAAGGTTTTGAAGGCAAGGTTTCTGAAATTGACCAAGCTAAGGGTAAAATTAAGGTATTGGTTAATATGTTTGGCAGAGATACGCCCGTGGAATTGGATTCGTTGCAGATAAAAAAAGTTTAATAACGCGATACTAATCTACAAATAGAGCATACCAATGAAACCAATACGTAAAACGTTATTAGTATCATTGGAATGCAAATTAGTATCATTGGTATCACATTTATGGCTAAAGAAATAAAAGCGATTGTAAAAATTCAAATTAATGCAGGCAAGGCGAATCCGGCTCCTCCGGTTGGTCCGGCTTTGGCTCAGCATGGTTTGAATATTGCTGAATTTTGCCAGAAGTTTAACGAAGCGACCAAAGACCAAATGGGTTTTATTATTCCGGCTGAAGTGACTATTTATAAAGACAGGTCTTATGTGTTTACCTTAAAAACTCCGCTGGCTGCAGATTTATTAAAAAAAGCTGCCGGGATTGAAAAAGGATCGGGCGAGCCGAATAAAAAAACGGTTGGCAAAGTTACTAAAGCCCAACTAAAAGAAATTGCCGAAAAGAAATTAAAGGATTTAAATACGACGGACATTGAACAAGCGATGAAAATTATTGCAGGTACGGCAAAAAATATGGGCATCGAAGTTAAGGGTTAATTTTAAAAAACGGCGGCCATAAGGCCGCCGTTTTTTTGTGTTGCATTTTAATTTTAAAATGAGTAAAATGTAGTAACTGTTTTAACGTTTTAAACGTTTTATCACTTCGTTTGTTTTAACCACGCGACTGAAACGATATAACGAAATTACAAAGCAATTGATTTAACGGTTATAACATTTCCATATGATTTTATCAGATAAAGATATTAAGCAAGCGCTTCTGGACGGGAAAATAAAAGTTGAACCGATGTTTCCTAATTCACTTCAGCCCGCTTCGGTTGATGTCCATTTGGGCGCGGATTTTTTAGTTTTTAAAAATACCAATAATGTGTGCATTGACCCCAAAGAACCGATTGACAATATGATGGAAGAATTAAGCATTGATGAAAATCATCAATTTATTTTACACCCCGGTGAATTTGCCTTGGGCATGACCTATGAAACTGTTGGCGTGCCAAATGATATGGTAGTGCAATTAAATGGAAAGTCTTCCTTGGGTAGAATTGGGTTAATTGTCCATGCCACTGCCGGATATGTTGATCCGGGTAATACCCTTAAAATCACCTTAGAACTGCATAATTTGGCTAACTTGCCGATTAAGCTTTATTATAAAATGCCAATTGCTCAAGTGGCCTTTGTTAAGCTTTCCAGTGAAGCTGATGTGCCCTATGGGAAAGATGCTTTAAATAGCAAATATTTTGGCAGTGTAAAACCGATCGCCAGCCAATATTACAAAAATTTTACCAAAAATAACGAATGGATAAATTTTAAGTAAATGATAGTAGAAATTAAACGGATTGATAAAACGCTTCCCATGCCTGAATATAAAACCGAAGGTGCGGCCGCCTTTGATTTATACGCCCGAGTTGGTGTAGAAATTCCACCCAAAGAATTTAAATATGTGCCGTTAAATGTTGCTGTTGCTACGCCTCCGGGCTATTTTTTATTGCTGGTGGCGCGATCCTCAACCCATAAAAAGGGCATATGGATGGCTAATGGAATAGGCATAGGGGATTCAGATTTTTCTGGGGATGGTGATGAATATAGCGCCGTGTATTATAACTTTACCGACAAGCCGGTGGTAATTGAAAAAGGCGAACGCATTGCCCAGGGGTTGATTGTAAAGCGAGAACAAGTAGAGTGGCAAGAAGTTGACCAAATGCAAAATAAAACCCGGGGCGGTTGGGGAACCACGGGACGCTAAGCCTCACACATATCACGCTTAGCGTGGCGGGAAATACGTAAAGCATATGAAAAAAGGGAAATTTTTTGTGTTAGAAGGAATGGACGGATCCGGCAAAGCCACGCAAACTAAACTGCTGGTGGAAGCCTTAAAAAAGAAAGGATTTTTAGTGCAAAAAATTGATTTTCCTCAATACAGCAAAGCTTCGGCCGGCTTGATTGAAAATTATTTAAAGGGAATGTACGGGTCGGCAAAAGATGTGGGGCCTTACCGGGCATCTATTTTTTATGCTTGTGATAGATATGATTTGAGTTTTCAAATTAAACAGTGGTTAAAAGAAGGGAAAATAGTTATTGCCGATCGATATCTGGCTTCTAATATTGGCCATCAGGGCGGTAAATTAATTAATAATAAAAAAGCGTGGGATGCATATATTAATTGGCTACATCATTTAGAATACGAAATTTTTCAAATTCCAAAACCTGACTATACGCTGATTTTAAAAATTTCTCCAGAACTTTCTATGGCTCATTCCAATAAAATAACCGATAAAGAAAAACAGAAAAAACGAACTTCGTATTTGGGTGATTCTAAAAAACAAGATATTCATGAGGCTGATAAACTGCATTTAAAAAATTCTCTAAAATCTTATATCGCCATTTCAAAAAAATATCCGAAGGAATATAAAATAGTTGAGTGTGAAGAAAAAGGAAATTTTTTACCAATAGAAACTATTCATAAAAAAATCGTAAGCTTAGTTAAAGAAAAATTGCCGTAAGCGTAAGAACGATTCATTATAACATTATATATAATGTTATAATGAATTTTAAAGGTATGAAACAATATTTAGATGCGCTTAAAAAAATTATGGATGAAGGGGAAGATCGACCAGATAGGACCGGGGTTGGATCTCGGGCGTATTTTAGTATTCCCATGCGGTTTAAGATGGCTGACGGTTTTCCTGCCGTTACTACCAAAAAACTGGCTTTTAACACGATGAAAGCAGAATTGCTATGGTTTTTATCTGGTAGTAGCGATAACAAAAAACTACAAGAAATGGGTTGCCATATTTGGGATGAAAATGCCGATGCTCCTTATTGGAAGCCAAAAGCAAAATTTGAGGGCGATTTAGGCAGGGTATATGGAGTCCAGTGGCGTAGCTGGAAGTCACCATATACCCAAGAACCAATCGACCAGATAGCCAACGTTATTAAAAAGCTCAAAGAAAATCCTAATGATCGGCGAATGATTGTGTCGGCTTGGAATCCGGCCGAGCTTGACATGATGGCCCTTCCGCCATGCCATTTGTTGTTTCAATTTTTCTGTGTCAATGGAAAATTGTCACTGCAAATGGTTCAGAGAAGCTGTGATATGTTTTTGGGAGTACCATTTAACATTGCTTCTTATTCGTTACTGTTGCACATGGTAGCACAGGTCACGGGATTACAAGCCCATGAATGCGTACTCATTTTCACCGATGCGCACATTTACTTAAACCATTTTGAGCAAGTGAAAGAACAATTAACCAGGACTCCCGGCCCATTACCCAAGTTGTGGCTGAATCCGGAAATTAAAAATATTGACGACTTTAAGATGGATGACATTAAACTGGTAGATTACAATTACCAGCCTTCTATAAAAGCGCCGATGGCAGTATAACGAGGACTCATTTTGAGTTCTCTTTTTTTATATGATTTCAATTATTTCCGCATTAGCAAAAAATCGGGCGATTGGTAAAAAGAATACTTTGCCCTGGTATTTACCGGCGGATTTAAAGCACTTTAAAGAAAATACCGTAGGCAAAACCATTGTCATGGGTTTAAATACGTTTAAATCTGTTGGAGAACGACCCTTACCAAACCGTAAAAATATTGTATTAACTGACGACAAAAACTATCAAGCACCCGAAGGCGTGGTAATTGCATATTCCATTGACGAAGTTTTAGAAATTACTAAAAATGACCCTGAAGTAATGATTAGCGGGGGAGCTATGGTTTATAAACAATTTTTGCCGTTGGCCCAAAGGCTCTATTTAACTTATATTGACCACGATTTTGATGGCGACATTTTTTTCCCCGAATTTAATTTAGCCGATTGGCAGGAGGTAAGCCGGGAAGATCACCAGCCCGATGAAAAAAATCTTTATCAGTATTCTTTTGTAGTTTTAGAAAGAAAATAACCAGCTCAAACCGCTGGTTATTTTATTGGGGTTTTGATATAGTTAAGTCGGTTTTTGTTCTCGTACCTTAACAATAAGAGGTCATCAAATGTCGAGTGAATTTGCTATGTTGCAATACGAGGATATTCCTTGTTGGTATGACTTATCATTCGATTTTACCAAGCCGGCACTGATGCTAAATGTGCATGAGGATTTTTTGTCTAAAGTTTCTATTCCCAATGAGGCGCCCATCATCAATATAATGATGCAAGATTATGGTTTTACCAGTTTTGCTGCGGATTTGAGCGGGAAGGAATTTGGATTTAACGGTGCTTTCAAGAGTGTTGGGATTAAAGAACAGTTTGCCATTTTTTCCATCGATATTCCGCTCTTCGAGAAACCCGTTATGAAGCGATGCGAAGCATGTCAAGGTAATGGAAACACGATGTTTGAAGCGCTTTGCCCCGTATGCAAGGGGACCAAACAAGAGCGTAAATATATTCCTTGCACGTTCTGCGAGGGTGATAATTATCCACATTGTCACAGATGTGCTGGAGGTGGGAAAGAACTTGTGGTAGATAGTCAACGACATCTGTTTTATGAGATTTCGGCGACTCTTGCCGTATTTTTTCAGATCATGCGCCAGGGGATATATACTGGTCAGCACACTACCTGTTCCTTTCATCAGTTATTAGAAGTTGAAACGAGCATCAGAAAAGAAATGAATGGAGCACCCCTAAGTGGAATTTACAGTATTCCCTTAGTAAACTGGCTTGCTGGATTTTCTCCAAACACTCATTTGAGTAAAGTTGAAAAGGCAATGACTTGCGCCCATAGGAAGATCTTTGGTAAGAATTCTGATCTAGAAAAAAGAGATATTTGGGCTGCGCTTGGCTCTGGTAATGGCTGGTTAAATATCAGTGTTCCTGGTGACCGGTGTGGAATCCATCCTACTCATTCGAGTTACAGTTTAGTTAATCGCGGAATACAAGGCTATGAATTTTCGTGTCATAATGTTGATACCCCAATGCAACAATTAATTTTACTGTGTGGTTTAGCAGCGCTTTGTGACATGGCGCGCAAAGCGAGGGTCGGGTTTTTCCAACCCACCGCGTACCAGCACATATAGTGCTGGTTTTTTTTGCTTAATTTTGGTATATTTATTGGAATATGTCTTACAAACCTACCATTGGCCTTGAAATTCACGCCGAGCTTAAAACAAATTCAAAAATGTTTTGCTCGTGTAAAAATGATCCGGAAGAAAAACGGCCGAATTTTAATGTGTGTGAAATTTGCACCGCACAACCGGGAACATTACCAGTTGCCAACGAAGAAGCGATTAAAAAAGTCATTAAAACGGGGTTGGCTTTGCATTGCAAAATTGCCAAAGAATCAAAGTTTGACCGGAAAAATTATTTTTACCCAGATATTCCAAAAGGGTATCAGATTTCACAGTATGACATGCCCTTGTGTGAAAAAGGATATTTAACAATTGACGGTCGCAAGATTGGAATTACTCGAATTCACATTGAAGAAGATACGGGAAGCTCTATTCACCCGGAAGGAGCAGATTATTCACTGATTAATTTTAATAGGGCAGGAGTGCCATTAATGGAATTGGTGACAGAGCCTGATATTACTTCTGGCCAGGAAGCAAAAGTTTTTGCCGAAGAATTGCAGTTAATTTTGAAATATTTGGGTGTTTCGGACGCTGATATGGAAAAGGGCTTGATGCGAGTAGAAGTAAACATTAGTGTTTCGAAGACTAAAAAATTAGGCACGAAAGTGGAAATTAAAAATTTAAACAGTTTTAAAGTAGTTCAAAAGGCTATTAATTTTGAAATTAATCGCCAAACGGAATTATTGGAAAGCGGGGGAGAGGTGATTCAAGAAACCCGCGGTTGGAACGATAAAAAAGAACTTACGTTTAGCCAGCGCGAAAAAGAATCGGCTCATGATTACCGTTATTTCCCAGAGCCGGATTTGCCGCCTTTATATTTTAAAAAAGAATACTTAGAAAAAATACAATCAGAAATTCCAGAGTTACCAGAGCAAAAAAGAAAGCGCTTTGCCAAAGAATATGGTTTAGAAGAATCTCAAATTGAAATTTTTGTCAGCCAAAAAGATTTGAGTGAATATTTTGAAAAAGTAGCTTCGGAATTCGAAGAAGAATCCGGCGAAAAATTATACAAACTGGTGGCAAATTACCTGATTTCAGATCTTGGTGGACTGTTGGGTGGTCGAGAATTTATTGAGAAAGATTGTAAGATCACGCCTGAAAATTTTGCCGAGTTTATAAACATGATTCATCGGCAGGAAATTAATAGTAAAACGGCAAAAATGGTCTTGCTTGAAATGTTTAATACCGGAGTTGATCCATCAAATATTGTCGAAAGCAATAACTGGGGCCAAATGAAGGATGATGACGCACTCAAAAAAATTATTCAGGAAGTGATTAGTAAAAACCCTAAAGCAGTTGCTGATTATAAAGCTGGTAATACCAACGCCATCCAGTTTTTATCAGGACAAGTAATGGGCGCCACTCGTGGCACAGCTAATCCAGCAACGGTGCAGGAGATGTTGAAGAAAATATTAAATTAATAGGGTCTAGCTTTTAGGGACTAGCGTCTAGTTAAAAACACCGGAAAACCGGTGTTCTTGTTTTTGGGCTTGACATAGATTCTTCTATGTGCTAAGATGGAGTTAAATTCGGAAATTGCTTAGCGGATTTCCGGCGGAGGTAGAACTATACACAGTTCTAGCCTTATCGTAAAGCCGTTAGCTACGAAGCTGACCGCGGGGAAGGCGCAGTGTATTGCGGTAGTCCTTCCCATTTTTGCACCTTAAGGGGCTGGGATTATGGTTGCAGGCGTTGGTTCTTCAGCGCCACAGGGCTTGGTGGCCTTGGCAACCATACGGAGCCCATCGATTTGGTTCGACAAGACCATCGGTGTGGATCTTTGATAAATTTTATATCCCAGCCCCCTTTATATTCTAGTGCTTGATCTCTTCGGAGGTTGGGCACTCTTTTTTTATAAAATCTTTGATTAAATTTTCTGCTTGTTTTTGGGTTTTTACCCAATGAATTCTTGTGTCGCGCTTGAACCACGTCATCTGGCGTTTTGAAAATTGCCAAATTTCTTTTTCGAGCTTAGTTTCCATTTCTTCATAGCTTATTTTATCTTGAAGGTATTGAGCTGCATATCGATATTCCAGGCCAAGTTCTTCAAGTCGCCTGAAAGAAAGGCCATTTTTATTGAGTTTGCGTACTTCTTTAATAATCCCTTTGATTCTTTTCTGCAATCTTATATAGATTGCTTTTTTTAATTCATCAGGAGTTCTTTTAATCCCAATTTGCAAGACATCAAAACTTTGCGAGGTATGACCTCGCAAAGTTTTGGGGACGGGTTTGCCGCTTAAAGTGACAATTTCAATGGCTCTTATCAGGCGAACCGGATTTTTTGGATCAATAGTTTTGGCGCGCGCCGGGTCCAATTTTTTAAGCATACCATAGAGTTTTTCAACACTATAACTTGATAGCTTTTTTCTTAATTTCCAGTTTGGTTTTACGTCAGGAATTGCCATTCCTTCAACGATTGATTGAATATAAAACCCGGTTCCGCCAACTAAAAATGGCAGTTTGTTTTTTTGATGGATTTTTTTTATTGCCCGCAAGGCTAGTTTTTGATACTGGGCTACGGTAAATTTTCTGGCGGGGCTAGCCACATCTAAAAGATGGTGGGGAATACCCTGCATTTCTTTTTTAGTGATTTTTCCTGATCCAACATCAAGCCCCTTATACACTTGGCGCGAATCGGCAGAAATAATTTCCCCGTTAAATTTTCTCGCCAGTTTAATCGATAGGGCGGTTTTCCCCGAAGCCGTCTGGCCTAAGATCACGATCAATTTTTTATTCATAATGGGCTACGAAATACGAAAAAAATACGAATATACGAATAACAAACATTTGCATTCGTATATTCGTAAATATTCGTATTTCGTAGCTATCTTAATTCTTCTTTTTTATCCTTAATAAATCCTCGCCACCTTTCAATGAATTCCACAAACACGGAAAATGGCATATCAATTAACGCATTGAAAAAAGCGGCAATGGCATTGTATCGCTTCCATTTGTTTGACATCCATTGGCCTAGGCCGGCAATGGGTAAGAATAAAATATCTGAAACAAACATTAAAAAACCTCCAGAATCTTCTTCTATCGTAAGTTCTTGTGATCGCTTTTGCACGACGGTTCCGGCAAACAAAATCAGAGCGATAAAAATAATATTAATAATAATGGAACTAATAGGAAAACCCAAGTAGCTAAAAATCCAGTAAATAAACCCAAAAGAAATGCAGGCCCCGATGACATAGGTTAATGATAAAATAAACCTAGTGACAAAACTTCTTTTCCGCGGCAGTTTGATTTCATAGACATCCAATGTTTCTTTTTGATAAAATATTTTCATAATTTCCACGATCACCATGTTGATATTTTTCTTTGAGGGCGGTTTTACCGTCGCAACCAGCGTTGCCATTAGCAGGGTGGGAATTAACACATCGGCCAAAAGCGTTGCCCAGCTTAAGTTGCCGGTAAATATTTTTGCCAGGATCAATTCTAAAAGTACCAGCGACAAAATTTTAGTGATAAAAATTGAGAGGGTGGAATATATTGCGGCCCTGGTTACCCTGGCTTTTAAATCTTTCAGCCGTGTTTTATAGGCGTTTCTGATGCTTCCTTCCAGCAAAGAAGGATCGTCTATTTGTTCATCTAACTTTTCAAGATTCTCGCCAGATAATATGTCGCCAATTAGCAAATAGGCAGTATCATATTTTTCGCAAATGGCATAAAACTTTTTTGAAAGCTTGTGTGATATATCAGCTTCAATGCCGGCCCAGATGTTTTGCATATTTTTGGCAATAGCTAAAAGCTCGGCTTGGCTTGGATTATCCCAGTAAGGGAATTTATATTTTAATAAATTATAACTGATAATCGGATCATCAAATTTAAAAAGCGCTTGCTGGACGGCAATGTAAATTTGCAGGTTGGCTTCTTCTTTTTTGAGCAAGTCTTTTTGGTAAATAATTTCTGAAACTTTAATCCGTTCTTTCATCAACGAAAACATATATTCTATCAGCGCCATTTCTTTCATAGAAGGAGTCAGCGTTTCTTCAATTTCAGATGAAGCAATTTCCAAAAGGCTGTTATAAAATCGCAGCCCAGATTTGCCTTTTTTGCTTTCCGGATTATTTTTTAAGATAAAAACATACTTATCTATGATGTTTTGCACTTCCTGAATTTTTGATTCCAAAATCGTGTCATTGGGAAAATAGCCGCCCCGTATCAGTTCTAAAACTAAAGCTTCGGCCATGCCGCCCTCGGCCGGAATGTTATTTAATTCCAAGTCCAAAAATCTCCTTTTTAACTTTCTTATAATCGCCGCCCGCTTCATTAGATGTTCTTCTTTCCAGTCAACAATGGTGCGGATGTGCTCATAAAAAGCGGCAACCTTAGAAGCCACTTCATCAACATGGATAGTGCTGGCGCCTTCAGTTGGTTTTAGAGACTTTTTCCAAAAAATGTATTTTGAGATTAAATGTTTTGTTTGTTCGGATAGTTCAGCCATAATTTGGCTACGAAATACGAATTTCATACGAATATACGAATGCAAAACGTCGTTCTAATTTCGTATATTCGTAAATATTCGTATTTCGTAGCCTTTAAATTTATAATTTGTCCTTAATTTCCTTATTTACTTTATCTATGAAAGTGCTAAGGGGCATGCTTCCCAAATCACCCTGCCTGCCGGCAGGCAGGCCTTGCCCGCGTGCGCGTACCGAAACGGCACCCGCGGCAATTTCTTTGTCGCCGATAATCAAAAGATAGGGAATGTGTTGCATTTCGGCTTCTCGGATTTTTTTGCCCAGGGTTTCGTTGTTAGACATAACTTCAAAGCGGAAATTTTCCGCGGAAAATTTCCGCCCAATTTCATTAGCATAATCTAGATGTTTTTCAGAAATCGGAATAATGGCAATTTGGATGGGTGATAACCACAATGGAAAATTTCCGGCCGTATGTTCTATGTACACCGACAAAAAGCGTTCCAAAGAACCCATCAAGGCAAAGTGAATCATCACTGGCGTTTGTTCTTTTCCATCACGATCAACATAGGTTAAGCCAAAGCGTGCGGGCTGGACAAAATCTAGTTGGGGAGTAGCCAGCTGCCATTCCCGGCCCAAGGCATCCATGGCCATAAAATCTATTTTCGGGCCATAAAAAGCCGCTTCGCCCTGCGCTACAAAATAGTCTAAGTTATTTTTCTTGGCAATATCAAGCAAAATAGCTTCAGCTTTTTTCCAAAGCTCGGGCTTGCCTAAATATTTTTTCGGGTTTTTGGGATCGCTAAAAGAAAGCCGGGCGCGCAGCTTCATTCCGATTTTTTCGTAAAATATTTTAGTGACATCAATGAGTTCCTGATAAATTTTTTCAATTTGCTCTGGGGTGCAAAAGGTATGGCTGTCGTCTTGGGTGATAGAGCGTACTCGGGAAAGGCCCAACAATTCACCGGCTTTTTCGTCTCGATACACCGTGGTGGTTTCCATGTATTTAAGAGGTAAGTCTTTATAGCTTCGCGGTTTTGAAGCATAAATTTGTTGGTGGTGCGGACAATTCATGGGTTTTAAAACCAATTCATCTTTGGTTTCTTGGCTCTTTACTAAAAATAATTCATCGCCGAATTTATCCCAATGCCCGGAAGTTTTATACAACTCATTTTTAGTAATATGGGGGCTCCACACTTTCTGCCAGCCTTTGGTTGCGCGCAATGCTTGGGAATATTCATTTAATAATTCCCGCAACATGGCGCCTTTGGGAGTAAATAAAGGAAGCCCCTTTCCCACCAATTCAGAAATGGTAAATAAATCCAATTTTTGGCCCAAAACCCGGTGATCCCGTTTTTCGGCTTCTTCTTGCATTTTCACATAATCTTGTAACTGTTTGGCCGATTCAAAAGCCACGCCGTAAATCCGGGTTAACATGGTATTTTTTTCACTGCCTTTCCAATAAGCTCCGGCCACTTTTATTAACTTGAAGGCATTTGGATCAATTTCTTTGGTATTTTTAACGTGCCCGCCTTTGCACAAATCCAAGAAGTTTCCGTTTTGGTAAGTTCCAACGGTTTTCTCCTTTAAGTCCTTAATCAATTCTAATTTATAGGGTTGATTCTTAAACAGTTTTTTAGCCGCTAATTTTGTCACTTTTTTGCCAACAAATTCCTGGTTTTCCTTGATTAACTCGCGCATCCTATTTTCAATTTTTTGCAAGTCCTCCGGTTTAAAATCTTTAGGTAGTTCTAAATCATAATAAAAACCGTTTTCAATGGCTGGTCCGATTCCCAGTTTTGTTTTAGGAAAAAAATCTAAAATAGCACTTGCCATTAAGTGGGCGAGCGAGTGGCGAATTTTTTGGATCTGTTCTTCCATAATATTTATAGTATTTAAAGTAATATAAATTTAATAAGTATTATGGTAATCTTACCACCTAGGAACTCTGGCGTAAACCATTGACAAACGCTGTTTATACTGATAAAGTTTCAGATATAGATAGATATAATACCTTGAATCACAAAATGCCCTTTGGAAAGCAAGTTTCGGGTCTTTTTTCTAAATTTGGACTACGAATTCACAAGAATTTTCAGGCGGAGCCTTTGGCTAAGCCTGAAAATTCTATCGAATTCTCGTCTTCAAATTTAGAAAAAATCCTCCGAAAGCATTTTGTGATTCAAGGTATAGTACTTTTACAATAATTTGAGCAGTCATTCCATAAGCCCTTTGACAAGCCCAAAGTGGCCATTAAAGGTTTTATGGAATGACTGCTATGTTGGCAGTCAAGTTTTGGGTGTGTCCATTCGGACCTGCCCGCCGCAAGAACGGAGTGTAAGATGTCTCTGAAGGAAACCCAGATCATTGAAACGATCGTTCCTCCACGGATTCCCGACTTCTGGATGATCGGAGGTCAGAAAAAATGGAAGTGGGGCAT
>JAHFKU010000039.1 GCA_023245195.1 Candidatus Staskawiczbacteria bacterium | reverse complement strand
AATGGGCACGCATTGAGGCCTACCACGCAAAGGGAGACCTGGTTTCAGCACGCCAAGTGCTAGACTACCTCAACCAGCGCGACTAATAAACACATTGGCCGGCGGAACTTACCAGTTCCGCCGGCCACTTTTTTTACAAAACTTATATTATTTTAACCTCTGGTACGGGAATGATGAATTTTCCCCCGCCCTCGCGCCAGGCTTTTAGTTCCTCCATTTGCATCACTTCATCGGCTAAGTTCCAGCACAAAATGAGAAGATAGTCTGGTTTGTCTTCACCCACCTTTTCCGGCGGATACACCAAAAAATGAGTCCCGGGCGTATATAAACCCTGTTTGGCTGGGGACTTATCAACGATAAAATCAATATAATTGGTATTGATTCCAAAATAATTTAACAAAACCGTTCCTTTGGCAGAAGCAGAGTAAGCGGCCACCCTTTTACCCTCACTTTTAATTTTTTTCAAAAGATCAAGTAATTCATTTTTTATTCCCAGCACATCTTCAGCCAGTTTCTGATACGTTTCTAATTTATCAAACCCGCTTTCAATTTCTTGAGCTTGAAGATCTTTCACATTTTGGTGGATTGGGAAAGCCCCGGCGTGGCAAGCAAAAAACATTAAAGAACCTCCCTGCATAGGGGTCATTTTTACATCATAAATTTCCAGATCAGCCGTTTTAAACAAATGGATAAGAGCTATCAATGAATAATAGAAAACGTGTTCATGATAAATAACATCAAACTTTTTTTCAATTAAACCCCTGGCATAGGGAAATTCAAACACGGCGGTTCCTTTTGGCTTTAACAATTCTTTTACTCCTTTTACAAAGTCTACAATTCCTTCCACGTGAGCCAACACATTGGCGCCAAAAATTAAATCTGCTTGAATATTCTGCTCTTCTTTCAGTTTTTTAGCTAATGAATAACTAAAAAATTCATCAATGGTTTTAATACCCTTTTCATTAGCCACCTTGGCAATATTTTTAGCAGGGTCTACACCTAAGACCGGTATTCCTAAATTTTTAAATTCCTGCAATTGGGAACCGTCATTGCTGGCAACTTCTAAAACCAAGCTTTCAGGACCAAGATTTAATTTTTTGGTTAACTCATTGGCATTTTCTTTGCAATGCTCCAAAAATTGCGTGGAAACAGCTGAAAAATACACATAATCTACGAAAAGGTCTTTTGGCGGTATGGTGTCTATAATTTGAACTAAGGAACACTTTGGACAAAAACCAACGCTCAAATTATATTTTTTTTCTGTTGCAAACTCTTCTTCTTTTTTTAAAAAAACGTTAATGGATGGCATTTGCCCCAAAGAAAAAAACTCTACTAATTCTGTTTGACAACTTCTACAATTCATATTTTTGATTAGTTATATCACTTTGAATTACGAAATAGTTTCTTAATTCAAAGTATATTAATAATATTTTATTTTATGATATAATGCTCCAATGATTAAAGAAAAAAAAATAGATACTAATATTTTAAAACTTTCCCAAAAAGAAATCAAACATCTTGCGGCTTTGCTGTTAAAAAGAATTTCAAACCCAAAAGACGGATTAGGAAAAGATCTGTTTAGTGCCATCATTGCCATCGCCCCCCAAACAACCGTTGAAGCAGTTATTGTGGATAATATCAATCACCCGACAAAGGTATTGGTTACGCCGCGGAACGACCATGATTACCCTAAATCATGCCATGTACCGGGAAGTTTTATGAGGTATGGCGAAACTTTTTTTCAAAGATTAAACAGTCTTATCAAAGCAGAACTTGGCGTGGGAATAAAAAAATATCAAGATATCCATGCAACATACAATTGCTTAGAAAAAAAGAATAAAAGGCATATTATCGGACTCTATTTTTTGGTTGAACTTGCTGCAAATCCAAAGGTAGCGCATCAATGGGTTGATTATATCCCCAAGAACCTGGTAAAACAGCATAAAGATTTTTTCAAGAGCTATTTTGGCTGGAAAATCGGAAAACCACTTTGGAAGCAACATTAAGCAACCCTGCTATTGCTTTTAATCCAGTCAAATGTTTCTTTAATTCCCTCTTCAAAAGTTGTCATGGGTTGCCAGTTTAACACTTTTTTTGCCTTGGTCCAATCAAGATATTGTTTGGGTATTTCATTATTAGCAATATTCAATATTTTGTAATTAATTTTTGTTCCCAGAATTTTTTCAACTTTTTTGACAACATCAAGAACACTAAAAATATTTTCGCAGGCAAAATTAAATGCCTGACCCGAAACCTTTTCTTTATTTTCCATTAATTTAATGCAACCGTCAGCAATATCTTTAACATACGTATACCCTCGTATCATTTTACCATCACTTCTTATCAGCAATTCTTTGTTTTCCATAGCCGCTTGAATGGCGCCGGGAACTATTCTGGAAAAGTTAAGGTCGCCAGGCCCGTACACATTACTAAACCTGGTTATGGCAATGGGAAGATGATAGGTGGAAAAATAGGTTTGGGCTATCAAGTCAGCCGCTGACTTGGAAACATCATAAGGATGATCCCCTTTTAACGGAAAATGCTCCTGGTAAGGAAGTTTTTTAGATTTACCATAAGCTTTGTCTGATGAAATGACCACAATAGTTTCTAAATTTGCGCGTTTTCTGCAAATTTCTAACACATTAACCGTACCCATAACGTTGGTTTCTATGGTTTTAAAAGGGCCTTTAAAAGCTTTATCAACTAAAGGATAAGCAGCCAAATGAAAAACGGCTTGTGGATTTTCTTTTTCGAAAATTTTTGAGATACTTTTATCTCTTACATCTGCTTTATAAAATGTCGCTTTTGGGTGGATATTTTCTTTTCTGCCGGAAGACAAATTATCTATGATGGCTACCTGGTGTCCTTTTTCTATCAGCCTGGCAACCAGATTGCTTCCGATAAATCCGGCTCCGCCCGTCACTATTACTTTCTTAGATTTTCTTTTATTGCTGTTTTTCATTTTGGATATTCATTTTATTTTATTTTTCCCACACTGTCCATGGCCTCTTATCCTGCCATAGCTTATTAAGTTCTTCCATTTCCCTATAAGTATCCATTGCCTTCCAAAATC
>JAHFKU010000029.1 GCA_023245195.1 Candidatus Staskawiczbacteria bacterium | reverse complement strand
AATTTTTGCAAAAACAGATGTTTTGGAATTCTTATACCCACCGTATCTTTGCTAAGCCCGTAAAGCCGTAAAGTTCCCCGAGGTCCGACCTCGGGGAATCTTCTTGCCAGAATGAAGGTGTATTTGCCAGGCCAATACTTTTTTAACATTTTAGCCTGTTTTTCATTGATTAAAGCAATTTTTTGTGCCATCGTTACATCTTTTACAAATAAAGAAAGAGGTTTTGATTTCGGTCGTTTTTTTATCTTGTAAATTTTTTCTACGGCTTTTTTATTGCTGGCATCGGCTAAAAATCCATACACTGTATCAGTCGGGCAAATCACCACGCCACCTTTTTTTAAAAAAACTACGGCCTCGCTTAAAGCCTTTGGCGATAATTTAATAATCCGCATTGGCAATTAATTTAGAAAACTTTTCTATATCACTGGGGTTTCCAAAATCCATCCACTGATCTTTAATAATCTTCACTTTTACTTTTCTATCTTTTGCTAATAATGAAACTACATCCGTAATTTCGTATTCACCTCTTGGAGATTTTCCAATCAACGGTAATTTTTCAAACACATCAGGCGTAAATTTATACAAACTGGTGTTGATTAAATTTCCCACAAATTCTTTTGGTTTTTCTATAATTTCCTTTAAAAATTCGCCCTCGGTCAATAGTACTCCAAACTTTTCTGGATTTTCGTGTTCTAATCCCGCAACATAGCAAAATTCATCATCAACATTCATAGATTTTAAATCTTGGACCGTATAAAAATTATCACCCACCAAAGAAACAAATGGTTCGTTACCCACAAAATCACGCACGCATTTTAAGGGGCAAGCCGTTCCGTATTCTTTTTCTTTGGGGCCCAACACTTCAAATTGGTTAACCATGGCAATGGCACGTTTTTCTCCTTCAAACCTGTAATTATCTACAAATTCTCTCATCAAATCTTCCCGATAACCTACTACCAGCATTATTTCTTGGTAACCAGCCTTAAAAATATTATCTAAAATGTAAGCCAAAAAAGGCCTGTCTTTGACCTCGATTAAATGCTTTGATTTATCTTTTGAAAATTCCTGCATGCGAGTCCCCTGGCCCGCAGCAGAAACCACCACTTTTGTGATCATACCTTTATTTATTATACCAATATATATATTTGCAGACCAAAAAATAAACGATACTATCTTTTTTGCAATTGCAAAAAAGATAGTATCACAAGCTTATGACAATTCTTCAATCAAAAAGACTTTTACATATTCGTCTAGAGAATGAAATTGCAACAACATTTCCGTTTTTTCATGCACATCGTATTGAGTTACCCAAACGCTTTTTTGAAGCAAGCGATACCCTAGGTTTTGCAAAACACTTCTTAAAATTCCCCGCATATAGTTTTTCTGCTTAGGAATATCAAACATTATCATAATCCATTTTCCGTCATCTCTTTTTGGGTAACTACCATTTTCCATCTTTATCCCTGCTTTTATAGCCTTGCCCATACCCTTAGAAGTGAGAACAAACCCTTTTTTACTTTCTAAATTTTTAGCCTTAATGTAATTATTTCTCTTCAACCAATAAATAAGTTTATTAAATTTTTTCCGGTCTAATATTTTATAATATTTTTGATATATCGGATCATCAATCATCAAGGCAATGTGCTTAAAACTTTTTGGCGGATGAATAAAAGCGCGACCACGATCTTCTGTCGTACTTAATAAATTATATATTTCTAAAAGAAATTGGTCAGTTATGGGAAGCTTCATATACTATTACGATACCATACTTTTTGCAATTGCAAAAAGTATGGTATCGGCATCAAATCAACCATTTATGTAAAATTATCTTGACTACCAATCCCTCAAACTACGATGTTAATGAGCTTGTTGGGTATAAAAATGATTTTTTTAATTTGCTTGCCTTCAAGCCACGGCTTAATTTTGGGCGTATGCAATACTATTTCTTCAACCTGTTTTTGGCTGATACCACCCGCCATTTCTATTTTATCGCGAACTTTGCCATTAATCTGCACGATTAAAAATACTTTTTCTTTTACAATTAACTTACTATCATGCATCGGCCACGCCTGAAGATGAATTGATGTTTTATTTTTGAGCACATTCTGCCAAAGTTCTTCGGCTATATGGGGCGCAAAGGGAGCCAGGAGTTTCAAAAAAGTTTCATATTCTTTTTTTGAAATTTGCTCTGATTCAAGTTCATTTAGTAATTTCATTAAATCACTGACTCCGGTGTTAAAATCTAAATCACTAATATGTGTCCCGATGCTTTTAATGTAGTCATTTAAAATACCCAAAACTGCCGCGCGCGGCTTAACTTTAGAATTATACAAACCCACAAAATTCCAAACCCGGTTTAAAAAGCGATACACACCGGTTATGCCGCCCGGATTCCATGATCCTCCATGCAAATAAGGCCCCATGAAAGCCAAATACATCCTGACCGCGTCAGCCCCGTATTTTTTTACCTCACCATCGGGATCAATCACATTCCCCCGAGACTTAGACATTTTTTGATTATCGGGCCCCAAAATAATCCCTCTATTGCGTCGATTTAAAAATGGTTCGTTAAAATCAACATGCCCAAGCTTGTGCAAAGCTTTAATGAAAAACCGGGAGTACAAAAGGTGCATCGTGGTATGTTCGGCTCCGCCAAGGTAAGAAAACACCGGCAGCCATTTTTTCATTTTTGCTTTTGCTGCAAATTCTTTGGTATTATTCGGGTCAGCGTAGCGCATAAAATACCACGAAGAATCGACAAAGGTATCCATGGTATCGGTTTCCCGTTGGGCCGAGCCGGCGCACTTAGGGCACTTTACTTGCAGCCACTTAGTTGCTTTAGCCAGCGGAGAAGCGCCATCATCCGTTGGCTTAAAATCTTTCAGTGGTGGAAGTTTAACTGGCAATTCTTTTTTTGCAACCGGCATGTAGCCGCAAACCGGACAATTAATCATCGGAATTGGAACCCCCCAGTATCTCTGCCGAGATAAAATCCAATCATGAAGCCGATAGGTTTTATAATCCTGGCCAGCCCCTTTATTTTTAAGCAGTGCCATAATCTGAGCCTTATCTTTTAAGGGGGCATCGCTAATAGGCAAATGAAACTTTTCGGCAAATTCCCTGTCGCGCTGGTCATGCGTGGGAACAGCCATAATGGCTCCTGTTCCATATTGACCTAAAACGTAGTCAGCCACCCAAACGGAAATCTTTTCATTACTAGCGGGATTAACAGCAAAAACACCGGTATCAACTCCGGTTTTTTCTTTGGCTTCTTGGCGTTCCAATTCACGCTTGGCCAAAGATTTTGCAATATAGCCCCGAACTTCTTCTGAAGCCTTCCAGCCATTTTTAATCCATGTTTTGGCTAATTCTGGTGAAATAACAATAAACGTAGCGCCAAAAATAGTATCGGGGCGGGTGGTAAATACTTCCACAAAATACTTGCTGGGCTTGCCGGAAATAATTTCTAGCATGAATTTTATTTTCGCGCCCTCGCTCCGCCCGATCCAATTTATTTGGCCAAGCTTGGCGGTCTCTTGCCAATCAAGCCTGGTAAGGTCATCTATTAATTCATCTTTAAAATCAGTAATTTTAAACATCCATTGAGCTAAGTCTTTTTGCAAAACCTCTGATGAGCACCGATCACATTTTCCATTGACCACCTGTTCGTTGGCTAAAACGGTTTTGTCTTTGGGACACCAATTCACTTTAGTCACCGCCCGATAAGCCAACCCAGCGTTGTAAAATTCAACAAACATCCATTGAGTCCATTGGTAGTAATCAGGATCTATGGTGCTAACTTTCCGTGACCAATCAAACATGGTTCCCATAGACTTTAATTGCCGCGTCATATAGGCGATATTCTGGCGGGTCCACGTTTCAGGATGAATATTATGCTTAATAGCCGCATTTTCCGCCGGTAAGCCGAAGGCATCAAAACCCGTGGGATAAAACACATTATATCCTTGCATACGAAGATACCGGGCTTTAATATCGGGCAACGAAAACGCGTACCAGTGGCCAATGTGAAGATTACCAGAAGGATAAGCAAATTCGGTCAACAGCATTCTGTTTTCTTTTTTACCAACTACGTCTTTGGTAATATACAGTTTCTTGGCTTCCCAATACTTTTGCCACTTTTTTTCTATTTTTTGGGGGTTGTATTTTGGCATATATTAATACATCATCATAGCATAATTCTCTAAATTTTAAAGAATTTTTCATAAATTAAAAGGCCCTCGTCCACTTTCCTTTCGAAAAGTTTCAGAGAGCCAAAGTTTCAAAGTGCCAAAGTGTCCAAGGTGGACAAAGGCACAAAGTTTCAACAATCGCTGGAGAGAACCTGGCGACCATCGCCCCACCCATCCGGATGCTCAACCGAGCGGGCATTGACGTCCCAGCAGAGGCGGACAGAGAGCCAGAACGCGAAGACTACCCACAGAACTCCGTTCTTGTCACGGATGTAGGCGATGTTGGCGTACCCGTTGGTAAGGAGGTGGCCATTCTCGCCCTTCGACTGCTTTTTGAGCAGGTCGAAGAAATGGGTCAGGGTGATCTCCTCGCGCTTTTGGCCCAGTTCCTTGCGGATCTGGGCGTCCACCGCAGGCTTTTCCAAGCGGTGGATGGCGAGGGTGGTGTCGGAGATGTTCTCCTCGACCTTGTCGAGGAAGTGATCCTTGAAGTTGTCCCACGGGTAAAATCCGTTCTCCCGAGTGAAGTGGTCCTTGGCGACGAAGCGCGTAGAGCCGGTGACGGGGATGTCACGGGTGACCAACTTGAGAATCGGGACAATAGGCAGATCGACAGCGATCTCGGGCGGGCAGAGTACTTCCCGAAGTGCCTTTTTCAAGGCCTTCGAGTTTTGGATCCACCCCTGAGCGACGCTCGGGTCGATGTCTTCGGGGAGGTTCTTGATCACCACCGAAGCGAGTTCGAGAATCTGTGACATGGCGCGTTCTCCTTGTTAGGCATTCGCCGTTGTGCCTGACATACCGAAATTGGCAGTCATAGCCAGAAAACAACAATAGCTTGTTGGCTTGTGGCTATGACTGGTTTTGTATGTAAAAGGGCTGTTTTTTTACTATGTTCTCATTATAGCACTATAAAGATAGCTTGTCAAGTCCAAACAAAACCTTGGCGTTTTGGGTGGTTTTTTGGGCAACTTGGTCAAAACTGACTCCTTTTAAATCCGCAATTTTTTGGATAGTGTGTTTTATGAATATCGGCTCATTTCTTTTTGGAGCCTCCGGCAAGGGTGTTAAATAAGGACAATCCGTTTCAACTACCATGCTTTCTAGGGGACAATTTTTTACCACCTCGTCCAATGGCAATTTAAAAATAATACCATTGATGCCAATACAAAAACCCAAACTAACATATTGCTTCATTTCTTCAACTGAACCCGTAAAACAATGAATCACTCCTCGAAGTTTTGGATTTTGGGAATTTGGATTTATTTGGGATTTAGAGACGCGAGCGAGGCCAGCTTCGCCGCCTCGCCCGTCTGTGGGATTTGTAATTTGGGATTTTAAGATCTCTAAGAGATCTTGGTGCGCCATCCGGCAATGTAAAATAAGTGGCAGATTTAGTTCTTTGGCTAAATCCAATTGCTGCATAAAAACCTGTTTTTGCTTTTCTTTAAATTGGGTTAATTTTGCGGTGGTTTTGGGTTTGTAATAATAATCCAAACCTACTTCTCCAATAGCCACCACTTTTTTACCGCCCTCCAAGGCCAGCTTTTTATACGCATCATAATCAAATTCTTGCTCTTTAATTAAAAATTCCCCTTCATCAGGATCGGTTTTTGTTTTTACAAACTCAGCCGCCGCATAAATGGGATGCAAACCGATAGCCGCAAACACTCCTTGTTCATATTTTTGCGCCATCAAAACAGCATTGTGACTGGTTTCGTATTTAGTACCAACATTGATCATCCAAATATGTTCTGCCAACGTTTTTTGGATGACCATATCAGCATCTTCTTTAAAAGCATTAAATTGAACATGGCTGTGGGTGTCTATAATATTGGGTATTGGATTCATAGTATTAATGGTATTAATAGTATCTGAATATTTTCAATAAAAGAAGAGCGCGCCGACATTTCTATCGACGCGCATGTTTGCCAGCATTAGCCGGCCTTGGCCCTGGCAGGGGTGGACTCTTGATCGATCGGGGGGCCGCTATCGGCCTCGATGGGCTTGGTGACCGTGTTGCCGATCGGCGCCTTGTGGCCATGAATGGCCTCGTACACTTCCTCGCGGTGGACGGGCACGTCCCTGGGCGCCACGATTCCGAGGCGCACCTTGTCGCCGCGGATTTCCACCACGGTGATCATGATGTCGTTGTTAATGACGATCGACTCGTTCTTTTTCCGGCTCAGCACCAACATGGTGGATCCTCCAGAGGCGGGGTGTACCAGGCCGTCCTAGGACCTGGCGAGGTGGGGAAAGCTGGTATCCTTATAGCAAATTTCACCAATTAAGTCAAGAGTTTTGGACGTGAATCTTAAAAATCCCGAAGTAACGGCACGTTTCAGGTCTTTGCGCCAAATTCCAGCTACGAATGCGCTAGAATTCTTCGGCAGATGCGCTGCATAGGCCTCAGAATTCTATCGCATTCTCGCTTTGAAATTTGGCGCAAATCCTCTGAAAGATTTTCAAGATTCACGTCCTAGGGAATAAGGGCTCTGATTTCTTGTTTTCAACAGCTTTTTTAATCTTTTCTGATGTTTCTGGTAAGAAAGGTGCTAGTAAATCTGAAATAGAACTTAAGGCAAAAAGACAATCGGAAATAACTTGCGAAGCGCTGCTACCCCATTCCCATGGCTTGTTGGCATTAATATGTTTATCGCAAAAACTAATCAATTCCCAGATAGATTTTAATGATTCATTAAATCTGAATTCTTCTATAAGGGCTTGGCATTCTTTTTTGGTTTTTTCTATTTCTTTTTTAATAGTTTCAACTGGCTTC
>JAHFKU010000010.1:21808-27891 GCA_023245195.1 Candidatus Staskawiczbacteria bacterium | reverse complement strand
ATTACTTAAAAAAGTAAATCGGCCATTGGCCCAAACTTCGGTTAATATTTCAACCCAAGAGCCGTTAAATAAAATAGGTGATATAATAAAGCAGTTTGGAAAGAAAGATGTGTTAATTATTGACGGCAATGATCTTAAAAAAGCCAAACCATCAAAAATAATAGATTTAACAAAAAATAAAAATAACATTTTAAGGCCATGAAATTAAAACAACAAGATTCGCAAATCGCAAAATTAATAGATTTAGAAACCGATCGGCAAAAGACATCACTGCAAATGATTGCCTCTGAAAATCATTGTTCACCGGCTGTGCGAGAGGCGTTGGGATCATATTTAACTGATAAATATGCCGAAGGGTATCCAGGTAAACGTTATTATGGTGGCAACCAATTTATTGATAAAGTAGAAAGTCTTTGTATTGAGCGCGCCAAAAAATTATTTAACGTTGAGCATGTTAATGTTCAGCCTCATTCTGGTAGTCCCGCTAATGCAGCGGTATATGTGGCCACGTGCCAGCCAGGTGACGCTATCATGGGTTTGGCTTTACCAATGGGAGGCCACTTAACTCATGGCACTAAAGTAAGTTTTGGCGGGAAGTTTTTTAATTCTGTGCAGTATGGGGTGGATGAAAAAAGCCATTTACTAAATTATGAAGAAATTGAAAAATTAGTAAAAGAACACAAGCCAAAGTTAATCTGGGTTGGGGCTACCGCTTACCCGCGTTTTTTTGATTGGAAACGGCTTGGCGAAATTGCTGACTCAGTTGGGGCTTATTTGGCCGCTGACATTGCTCATATTGCGGGGCTTGTGGCTGGCGGTGTACACCCAAGCCCGGTGCCTTTTGTGCATATTGTTACCACGACTACTCACAAAACGTTGCGCGGTCCGCGTGGAGGAATGATTATGGTGACCAAAAAGGGTTTGCAAAAAGACGCTGAATTGCCAAAAAAAATTGATAAAGCGGTTTTTCCGGGTTTGCAGGGCGGGCCGCATGAAAATGCTATTGCAGCCATTGCCGTGTGTTTAAAAGAAGCAAGTTCTGCTCCGTTTAAAACCTATGCCAAACAAATTGTGCGTAATGCCAAAGCTTTGGCTGAAGAATTAAAAAAATATGATTTTAATTTAGTTAGCGGCGGAACTGATAACCACTTGATGGTTATCGATTTACGCAATAAAAATATTACCGGTGCCGAAGCTCAAGATTTGTTAGAAGGCTCTGGAATTTCAACCAATAAAAATAGCATTCCCTATGACCCGGCCGGGCCTTTTAAGCCTTCTGGTTTAAGAATCGGAACCGCGGCTATCACCACTCGCGGCATGAAAGAAAAGGAAATAAAACAAATTGCTAGCTGGATTAATGAAGTGATTTCAAGCCCAAAATCAGCTAAAAAAATCAGCGGGGAAATTAAAAAGTTTTGTAAAAAATTTCCACTTCCAATATGATTTTCGACCTGCCGGTTTTTAATTTCATTAATGGATTTGCAGGAAGATGGTCATGGCTGGATGGTTTAGGAATTTTTTGTGCAAGTTCTTTGGCATATGTTTTATTGTTTTCTTTGATATTATTTTTGCTCAAAGACTTTAGAAAATACTGGCGGATGGTTTTGGAAGCCATTATCGCCGCTCTTTTTGTCCGATTTGTATTAGTTGAAAGTTTCTATCAGTTGCATTTTAGATTTCGGCCCTTTGTGCACAATACCGTGCATTCGCTTATTGACTATAACCCCGGTGCTACATCTTTTCCTTCGGGCCACGCATCTTTCTTTTTTGCACTATCAACCATTATTTATGGTTATGATAAAAAATTTGGAATCATATTTTATGTCGCAAGTTTTGTAATGGTTTTAGCTAGGATTTTTGTGGGTATCCATTGGCCTTCAGATGTGGCGGCGGGGGCTGTGTTGGGAATTGTCATGGGATTTTTGCTAAACAAGATTTTTAAAAGAATTCATCCATTAAAATATGTTGAAAAATTCACCTCTAAACAATAAATATTTTATTTTGCGCCATGGAGAGAGCAAGGCTAATGTGGCTGAAATTATTATCAGTGATTTGGAAAATGGTATTAAAGAAGAATTTACTTTAACCCAAAAAGGCGAACAGCAAGTAAAAGATTCTGTAGAGAAAATAAAATCTGAAGAGTTATTGAATGAAAGTACGATTATTTATTCTTCGCCCTTTTCTCGCTGCAAAAAAACGGCAGAAATTGCTAAAGAAGTTTTGGGGGTAAAACATGAAATAATCGTTGATAAAAGGTTGGGCGAAAGATGGTTTGGAAATTTTAATAATACCCATATCAAAAATTACCAAAGAATTTGGGATATTGATAGGGAACATAAGCAACCCATAGAAAATGAAGAGCCTGTTAATTTGGTGGAAAAAAGAACCATGTCTTTGCTTGCCGATTTGGAGAAAAAATATAGTAGCAAGAATTTCTTGCTGGTGTCTCATGGTGATGTATTGCAAATACTAGAAGTATGTTTTTCTGGTAGATTAGCACACGAACATAGGGATGTTGTCCCTTTGGAAAAAGCGGAAATTAGGGAATTGAAATAAATTTATTGACTTTCTCTCAAATTGTGTTAGAGTCTAAACTGGCTCTTACCACTAATAAGAAAGGTTATTACCATGCAAAAGCCTGAAAATTCAACGATCATCAACGTATGCATTATTCCGCCGGAAGATGTTGCTCGCCAGTGTGTCCAGATCAGCCAATCTTTAAAGTCAGACAATAAGATGTTTGTCTTAGATGGCAAAGATGCCTTTGCGCACATGACGGTGTTTATGGCTCGGTTTCCAGAAAGCGAAATTGCAAACGTGATTTCTGCTACTCAAAAAGTGTTGTCGGATATCAAGAGTTTTTCTTGCAAGCATACGGGTTACTTTCTAACCCAGGGAAGGTATCTTGAGGTATCGTATCATAAGTCGGCAGAGTTTTTGAATCTCCATGAGTTGCTGATAAAGGGCTTGAAGGTTTATCGCATTAACCCCGGTGATCCTTTTGAAGAAGGCTACTTTGCGCCCTATACTCCAGAACAACAAAAAAACGCCAAGGAAACAGGTTATGACCTGGCTTACAATTTATATTGCCCCCATGTAACGCTGACACGCTACAAAGAAGGCCAAGTGCCCGATGTTTTTCCGGCTTTCAACCACGCACGGTTGTCATTTCAGCTTAGCAAGGTTGCTGTTTACAAGGCAAATGATAATGGCGCGGTGTATGAAGAATTGGCGAAATTTTCGGTGGGGTAATTTCCCAAAAACACAAAACCTCGAAAGGATTCGAGGTTTTTCTTTTTGGCGATTTAAAATAAATTAAAAATTTTGGCCAATTTCTATCAAAAGAGATACTAGTGCTAGTAAAATACCGATGACTAGCATATTTCTTGATAGGTGGAATAGTTTCCGTTTTGGTCGGTAATAGTATTTTGAAAGATTATATATTTCGGTGGCGTACTGATGAATAATTTCTTTTCTATCATCAAGAATGTTATCTAACTTTGTGGCATAATCTTCTGGAGATGGAAAGTTAGCAATATGTTTATTGTACAACAAGCTTTCCTTTTGGCCTTGTTTGCGCATGGCTTTTGGCGGATGAACTCCCATAAGGCTGATAAACGCTGAAATTCCTGAAAATAACCCAATGATAAAAAATGGCCAGCTAAATCCTTCATTAAGGATTCTGGTAAGGGAGAATAGAAAAATAGCAGAACTTACTCCGATTAAAATATTTGTCTGGGTATCAATGTGATCTGCTAAACCCCTGGTTTTTTGCGCAATTCCATCAAGAAACTGCCCCATTTGTTCGTTTAATTGATTCGTATTTTTTTCCATGGTGCCGAAGGAGAGAGTTGCACTCTCATGATCTTGCGATCGCTGGATTTTGAGTCCAGTGCGTCTGCTGTTCCGCCACTTCGGCAATTTATGATAAATTTATCATAAATTGCTGTCTATTTCAAGTTCACTTCCACGAAGCGTCCACGATTTTTTCTGGCGATTTTTGGGATAATTTTTGTAAATTAGCGCAGGAATTTTTATGCAATACCGCTGCCCGGTGGCGGGTTAAGTAGGCTTTAACCACATCGCTCGATGCCGGACTGCAGCACTTGGCAATGGTTACCATCATGCCTTTTTGTCCGGCTAGGAAAATTTGGGCCGGGCCTTCTTTTTTAAATTGCAGTTTTTCATCTCTTCTTTTTTTAACTTCCTGTGATATTTCGGTAATTTTATTTTTTACGAAATTCGGCACCGAAAACAAAGATGTCGGAATGCTGGTGATTAATTTTTTAATGTGGGATTTGGCAAAGCCTGTTTTTACAAACGTGAGCCAATCATATGATGGCTTTCTTTTTTTGTTGGTGATGATTTCTACTACATCCCCGTTTTTTAAGGTTTCCGAAAGGGTGATGATTTTTCCGTCTATTTTGGCGGATTCACAATGGTTACCAATATCAGAATGAACCGCATAGGCAAAATCTACCGGCGTTGACCCTTGCGGCAAGACAATCACATCGCCCTTGGGAGTGAAGGCAAATATTTGGCCAGAAAAGAAATCAATGTTAAATGTTTTCCAGAATTCAGGGATGCTGCTGGTCCATTCAAATTTTGCCCCTTCTTTTTGCAAATTGATTTTTTCTTTGTAAGACCAGTGGGCGCAAACTCCGAACTGGGCATCTTGCTGCATTTCGGCTGTTCTGATTTGCATTTCAGATACCGGAGCACCTATTTCGCTGGGTACTTTGGTGTTACTTGCCACAGAGCCTGTTGGATTTTCACTTTCTAAAAATACCGTCGTATGCAACGACTTATAGCCGTTGATTTTTGGTTTGGCGATATAATCATTAATCTCTTTTGATATGGGTTTGTAATATTTATGGATAATTCCAAGTGCTTTGTAGCAAGTTGCCACATCTTTGACAATAACTCGCAAAGCCACCAAATCATGGATTCTTTCAAAATCCATGTTGTGAGTCAAAAGTTTTTGGTAGGTGCTCCAGTAAGATTTTGCCCGGTAATTTATATCTAAATAAGGTATTCTTTCTTTGCTGAATATCTTTTTTAAATGAGGGATGAATTTTTTAAGGTATTTTTGGCGCTGTTCATATTTTTCTTTGATGTTTTCTTTCAGCCACGTAAATTTTTCGGGGTAAAGATATTGAAATGATAAATCTTCTAACTTTGTTTTTATTTCTCCCAATCCCAGCCGATTGGCCACCGGAACGAATATTTCTAAAGTTTCGGTAGCATACGTTTTTTGCATATGCTGGGGCAGGTTGCTGATTTTACCAAGTCCGTCAATGCGCGAAGCCAAGTCAATTAACACAACGCTTAAGTCTTCGGCTATGGCAAAAAACATTTTTCGTAGATTTTCGGCATTTTCTTTGGAGAGCGTTTCTTGTTCTTTAAATCTGGTTCTAGTTGCGTAATAAATCTTGTTAAGCTTTGAATTTTTTTCTACTATCTTGGCAACGTCAGTCCCGAATTTTTTTGCCACAGTTTCAAGGATGATTTTTTTGCCGGCAAGGTCATTGGTGTCGGCAATATCATGCAAAAGGCCGGCCAGAATGGTTTTTTGGTCAAGGTTCATTTCTTGTAATATGAGCGCTACATTAACGGCGTGGTCAATGTAGTTTTCGCCAAACGATCTGGTTTTGCCTTGATAAGCTTCTTTAGCAAATTCAAAAGCCTCCAACAGTAATTTTGGATTATTGCTTTGCTTAATCAGTTTTTGAATATTGTTTGACATTGGGCATTAATTTTGTAATATGTACTTGTGGGGTTTTTGCAAGTTCTTTCCCAACTCAAGGAGCATTATCATGCCTACCATGTTTAGCGGTGATCAGCTTTCTTGGATGATCAGGGATATTTTTTTGTTTCACCAAAATCATGCTAAAAATCCCGAAAAAGCATTTAGGAAATTTGATGGGAAAACCCCTTACGGTGTTCATCCCACGCTTGCTGCAATGCTCATTCTTCATGAAGAGCATTTATCAGAAGAAGTACGTGTGCGCGGCGCAAAAGCGTTGTTGGCTCACGATTTATTAGAAGATACCATGGTACCGCTCGTTGCTTTAACTAATTGG
>JAHFKU010000010.1:0-21798 GCA_023245195.1 Candidatus Staskawiczbacteria bacterium | reverse complement strand
GGTGGTGATCCGGATGTTACGGGTTTAATACAAGAATTGACGTTTACAAAAGATGAAAATCCTTCGGTAGAAATTTGGAACCGAAGCCATGAAGCCCAGCTCCTTAAATTCTACGATGTGACAGTTAACTTGATGTGTGTCGGCAAAATGTCTCCTGATCGGATCCAATATCGCCGCGAACAAGCTAAAAAGCACTTGGCATGGGTAGAAAGTAATTATCCAGGCCTGGAAATCACTAAAATTGCCGGGGGATTGTTAAGGGTCTAGGTGACCATATATACGAGTAGTACAAACTACTCGCTTTTTTTATATTCGCATTCTTTGTTTGAACACTTTATTTGCCCCTTTTTATTTTCAACGAGAATTGATTTGCACGTTGGGCAGAATTCATTGATGGGTTTGTCCCAGGTTGCCATGTCGCAAGCGGGGTATTGGTCGCAGCCATAAAAGATTTTTCCGCGCTTTGAGCGCTTGGCCGCCATTTTTCCCTGCCTACCGGCAGGCAGGCCTTGCGCACATTTTGGGCAAACAATGTCTAGGGTGATAGCTGGTCCATCGGATGTAGTTTTTACGATAGATTCCGTGTGCTTGCATTCAGGAAACCCCGTGCAGGCGTAAAATCTGCCAAACCGGCCCATTTTATCTACCATGTCTTTGCCGCACTTGGGGCATTTTTTATCGGTTTTGATGTTTAAATCTTCTTTGGGAATCTGGTCATATTTTTCTTTTAAGTTCTGGGCAAACGGACCGTAAAAATCTTTAATGGTTTTTTCCCAGGTATCTTTGCCTTCGGCCACTTCATCTAGTTCTTTTTCCATCGTGGCGGTAAATTCAATATCTACAATTTGCGGAAAATTTTTTACCAACATGTCGGTGACAATGATTCCCATTTCGGTCGGCTCGAACCGTTTTTGTTCGTTTTTAATAATATAGTTTCGATCTTGAATCGTAGATAATGTGGGGGCATAGGTTGAAGGCCGACCGATGCCGTGTTTTTCAAGCGCTTTAATTAAAGATGCTTCATTGTATCGGGCGGGAGGCTCGGTAAAATGCTGGGCCGGCGTGATACGCACTAAATCTAACATTTCTTTTTCGGCCAGCACCGGCATTTCATTTTCGGAAAACTTCATCGGATAGACTTTTAAAAATCCATCAAATTTTAGTATTTGGCCGTTGGCGCCAAAGCCGTAGTTGTTGGCAGTGATTTCAACCGCAGTTGAATCAAAAATAGCCGGCACCATTTGGCTAGCCACAAATCGCTGCCAAATAAGGGTGTATATTTTTAATTTTGGGCCTTCTAATTCGCCTTTAAGTGATTCGGGGGTGTGGTCGGCGTGCGTGGGCCTGATGGCTTCGTGGGCTTCTTGGGCGCCCTTGCCGGCTTTGTAAACTTTAAATCCACTGGAATACTCTTTACCAAAATTTTTGGTAATAAAATCTTGCGCCATATTAAGCGACATTTCTGATAAATTCAGGGAGTCGGTTCGGTGGTAGGTAATGTGCCCTTCTTCATATAATTTTTGGGCCAAGCTCATCGTCATCTTGGCCGAGTAGCCAAATTTATTTGAGCCAGCTTGTTGCAGAGTGCTGGTAGTAAATGGAGGCAAGGGGTTTTTGCGAGTTTCTTTTTTGGTGATTTTTTCTATTTGATAATTGGCATTTTCCAAATGTTTTAAAATTTCATCCGCTTCTTGTTGGTTTTTTATTTCAAGCTTATCAACCGGCTGGCCATTTTTTTTGTTTAAAAAAGCAACAAATTCGTTTGTGATTTGTGATTTGTTGTTTGTCATTTGCGGTCGAAGCGTAGCTTCGACCGTCCAGTATTCAACAGCAATAAATTTTTTAATTTCTTCTTCTTTTTCAACCACCAGTTTTACGGCCACCGATTGGACTCGGCCGGCCGAAAGCCCTTTGCTGATTTTTTTCCACAAAAATGGAGATAGTTTGTACCCGACAATTCTATCCAAAACGCGGCGGGCTTGCTGGGCATTTACTAAATTCATATCAATTTTTCCAGGATTTTTCAGCGCGTGTTCAATAGCGGTTTTAGTAATTTCGTGAAACACAATCCTCTTTGGATTCTTTAATCCCAAAGCCTCGGCCAGGTGCCAGGAAATGGATTCTCCTTCGCGGTCTTCGTCGGTGGCCAGAATAACTTCATCGGCGCTTTTGGCATCTTTTTTTAATGCAGAAACCACTTTTTTGGCCTTAGTGGGAATAATATAGGTAGGCTCAAAATTTTTGTCTACATCAACGCCAAGCTTACTTTTTGGTAAATCTCGTACGTGCCCGAAAGAAGCCACCACTTTGTATTCTTTACCCAAAAACTTTCCCAGAGTCCTTGCCTTGGTTGGACTTTCCACTATAAGAAGTGATTCTGTTTTTTTCATTAATTTATTAATTTAGAAATTATTTGAAAATTGTAAATTGTAAATTGAAAATTATTTTAATGAATATGTATTCCCTCCTAAATTCCGTATCTTACCTGAAATTTCCATTAAGGCAAGAGAGGTGGCAATTATCGACGGACTTAATTTTGTTTTTTCAATTATTTTATCGATGTAAAGCGCGCCTTCTTTTAGCGCCATTAAAATGAGATCTTCAGTTTCGTTTTCTCCTTCGTCCGCCGAAGGTCTGTCGAAGGTGGGTGGCTCGATTCCTAGTACATCTAAAATATCTTGGGCACTTTCAACCAGCGTTGCCCCTTCTTTAATCAGTTTATTGGGCCCTTTTGAATTTAAGGTATAGATAGGTCCGGGCACGGCGAACAGTTTTTTATGCTGCTCTTTAGCTAATCGTGCGGTAATTAATGAGCCCGATTTTTCCTTGGCTTCAACCACTAATACGCCCATGCTAAGCGCCACCACAATCCTGTTTCTTTCAGGGAATTGATGCGTTAGGCCGGGCATGGTGGGAGGATATTGCGAAATAAGGCATCCGCCCTGTTTTACTATCTGCCGGGATAATTCTAGATTTTGTTGCGGATAGATTACTTTTTCACCAAGTCCGCTGCCAAGCACCGCAATCGTTGGTTGCTTTTTCTCTACGCAAATAGTATGGGCAAAAGTGTCTATTCCGGGCGCCATTCCCGAAACAATAACCAGTCCTGCGTCCACTAATTCCCCGGTGATTTGCAGGGTTGCTTGCTGGCCGTAAGAAGAAGGGCGCCGCGTGCCAACTACGGCAAAGCAAGATTTTTTAAGCACTTCAATATTTCCCTTATAATATAACACTTTTGGCGCATCGGAAATTTTTTTCAGTGATTCAGGATAATCCTCATCAGTAATTTTTATTTCTTTAATTTCTTCCATTTTCTAACTATACCTTGAATTACGAAATGCTTTCAAGGTATTAATATTACAATTAATAAAGAAACTTGAAATTTTATGGATTTAGAGTAATATTTTAATTGTGTCGTACCTAGTTCTTTTTACGGAGTCTTACTATGACTGTTGAATCTATCATACTTAACGGTGCTGGTGATGTTTTAGTTTCGGGATTATCAGACGAGGCTACTTTTTTTGGAGAACCTGGTTTTCGTACTGTAAAGCTGGGTGAACATGAAACTCGTGGTGATTCGGTTTATTTGTTTGAACTTCGTAATTCTAACGTGATAGTCTGCAAGGATGTTGCACTGCGTATCGAAATTTCCAAAGAGATTAATACCCTTGGAAAGTTGCGCAAGTGGTGTGCGGATGAGATTCAAAGAAAATCGATGGAACAATCTGTGGTTTGCAATATTATTGCAGAGAGAAGAAGATTGTAAGAATTATTTTAAGTCAACCGTCAGTTTCTTGCTGCCGGTTTTTTATTACCTTAACTTTTCTACCGCTTCGGCTAGCATTTGGCAGTACAAATTCAACCCGATTTTATTGATGCTTCCCGATTGTTCGCGGCCCAAAATGTTTCCCGCTCCGCGAATTTCCATGTCGCGGAGGGCAATTTGGTATCCGGCGCCCAACTCTTTTGCCTCACCCAAGGCTTTTAGCCGTTCGCGGGCAATGGGGGTAAGGCGCTTTGGGTAAAAGAGGTAAGCGAAACTGTTAATGTGCGATCTGCCAACCCGGCCCCTGATTTGATAGGCCTGTGCTAGGCCCAAACGCGAGGCGTCTTCGATGATGATCGTATTTACACTGGGCAAGTCTATGCCGTTTTCAATAATGGTAGTGGCAACCAAAATATGAATTTTTTTATGCTTGAAGTCATCCATGATTTTGATAATCTGTTTTTCATCCATTCGGCCATGAATAGCGCCGATGGTTGCATGGGGGATTAATTTTTTTAATCCTATCCTGGTTTTTTCTATGGTTTCAACGCGATTGTGCAAAAAATATACTTGGCCGTTGCGGGCTAGTTCGGCTTTAATGGCTTCTTTTATTTTAAGCTTGTTGTAGGGTAAAATATGGGTATTAATGGCTGATCTTCCTTGCGGCGGAGTTTGCATTAAGCTGATATTTTTAAAACTGGAAAGCGCCAAATAAATGGTGCGGGGGATGGGCGTGGCCGACAAACTTAATAAATCCAGCGCCGGATTTTTCTTTCTCAGTTTTTCTTTTTGCTTTACGCCAAAGCGCTGTTCGTCATCAATAATTAATAGCTGTAATTTTTTAAATTCCAAATCGCCCGATAATATTCTATGGGTGCCGATGATAATATCCATTTTACCTTCTTTAATTTCGCGGACGGTTTTTTGCTGATCGCTTTTGGCTTGCAAGCGCGAAAGCACTCCGATTTTTATGGGCAACTTTCTAAAACGCTCTTTAAAATTTTCAAAATGTTGGCGGGCTAAAATAGTGGTCGGGCAGATAATGGCAACTTGGTAATTATTGGCTACGGCCAACAGCGCCGATCGCATGGCAATTTCAGTTTTGCCAAATCCGACATCCCCGCAGACAATTCTATCCATGGGTTTTGGAAGGCTTAAATCTTTTTTTATATCTTCCATGGCTTGCAGTTGATCAGGTGTTTCTTGGTATAAAAAAGTTTGGGTTAATTGCGATTCTAAAGCCTCATCCATAACATAGGGAAGCCGCGTAACAGTTTCTTTTTCTGCGTAAAGCGCCAATAATTCTTTTGCCAAAGCTTCAACCCCTTCTTTTATTTTGCGCTTGGTGTGTTGCCAGATTGCCGAAGCTAATCGGGATACCGCGGGATCGGCAAATCCGACATATCGTGATAGCTTTCTTTCCAGCCCCATAGGCACAAAAAGCCTGTCGTTTTGCGCGTATTCTAAAACGTAATATTCGTCCTCCGTTTTTTCGCCGGTTTTTTCGTTTTCTATTTTTACTTTTTCGATGCCGATAAATTTTCCGACGCCATGGTCTAGGTGCACCACATAGTCGCCAGGTTTTACATTTTTTAAGTCAGAAAATAATTTCTGGGACGTTAGTTTTTTGGTTAACAGTTTTTTTGATTTTTCTTCATCGTCAATTTTTGCATCCAGTAATTCTATGGTTTCAATGGTGTTGCCCAGAAAGTCTAAACGGATGGCGTTTTGGGTGTTAATCGGAAAAATTTCTATTATTCCGCCTTTTTGTGAAAATTCTCCGGGGTCGGAAACGGTAAACACTTTTTCGTAGCCCATTTCATCCAGTTTTCGCAAAATTTCATAGACATTGTAATTCTTGCGGGCTTCTAAAAATATCACATTGTCTTGGAAAAATGACTGAGTTTTAATGGATTGCAAAATTTCTTGTAGATTTTCCTCAAACCAAACAAACTTCTTTTCTAAGAAGTAGGGGGTGATGCTTGCAATGATAATGTTATCTAAAATTTGGTTTTCCAACGGGTAAATTATAGCTAATATTTAAAATTTGTCAAAATCATCCGCAATAAAAGAGCGCCACATAACGTAGCGCCGGTTAAAGATCTGCAAACGAGAAGATGCTTTTATTCAATTGAGCACCTTGTCTGCTTTCTTTTTTTGGTAGGCTTTGGTGATCGTGTCACCCAGCTCGCTTGGCTTGATGCCAAATTCTGCCAGAATCCTTAATACATGGACATCGCATACTTCCATCATTCCAAGCAAAAGATGGATGGGGCAAATTTCTTTATCGTCGAGCATTACAACCCATTTATCAGCGCATTCAGTGGCAACCTGTAGCTGGGTTTCTTGGAAAAGCATACTTGACGTTGAAATTCTCTGACCTGCGATGGGTGGAATGAGTTTTCGCACTACATCACGAAGTGCATCCAGGTTGACGTTGCGATTAAGCAGTTCTTGAGCAGCAACGCCAGTACCTTTTTTCACAATTCCCACCAGAACATGGTGTCCGTCTATCGCGGAATGATTAAGCGATCGTGCTTCCTGTTCAGCAAAATTCATAACCTCTTTTGCCCTTTTGCTAAATTGCATTTTAGATTCTCCGTGAGGTTGATTGGGAATGTGCTTTCAAACGCATTTACATTTATATCACAAAGAATTATTGGTGTCAATATTTGATATGCCAAGGTCCTTCTTTATCCTTCTCTAGCTATAACGATGCCCCAGATTTGCTTGGCACCCGCGTCTCGCAGGACGCGGGTGCATTCTTCCATGGTGGATCCGGTCGTATAAACATCATCAACCAAAAATATCTTTTTATTTTTTAATTCCTTCGCATTTTTTACCAAAAATGCTCCCATAAGATTTTTCTCTCGTTCAATTTTTGAAAGTTTCATTTGTGACTCGGTTTTCTTGATTTTTACTAAATTATTGGTAATAACCGGGATTTTCAGCTTGCCCGAAAGTTCTTTTGCCAGTTTTTCGGCTTGGTTATAGCCACGATCTTTTTGCTTGTGAATTTCCAGGGGAATAGGCATTAATACACTATCTTTAAAGATAGTGGCGGTATTGTTACCGCTCAATGCCATGTGTTCTATGAAAATTTCCGCTAAATTTTTGGCCAATCCCTTAATGTAGGGTTCGTATTTGAATTGGTAGATTAATTTTCTGGTTAGAAATTTCTCTTGATAGGGAAGAGCCGCATAAAGCCCCGAGAGTTTTTTATCTTGGCATTTACCGCACTTTCCGGTCACAAGTCTGCGCCCGGCTTCGCCCCCTTCTGTTGGTGACAAGCGAATCGGGTTTTTACTACAAAGGCAATAGTCATATTCTGAAATTTCTAGGGTGGCTTGGCAGTCGGCGCACAAAAAAGACCCTTCTTGCTGGCATCCCAAGCAGAAGGAAGGGAAGAATAATTCTAGGAGAAAATCCTTGACTTTATCCACATATTTTGGGTATGTCATAGTTTGTACATTTACAGTATAATGAATTATACTAATTGACCTAATTATACTAATTATTCTAATCAAATCCCAATTTTTAAATGTCTAATGTCAAAAACGTTTTAGAGATTAGCAATTAGTAATTCTTTAGAATAATTAGAGCAATTAGAATAATTAGAATAATTCACATGTTCAATCCTTTCAAGATGTTTTTTCCTAAAAAGATGGTGGGGGTAGATATTGGCGCTTCTTCGGTTAAAGTAGTAGAAATTTCCCGATGGGGCGGCGGAAAAACATTAGAAAATTACGGCGAAATAAAATCAGATTCTTTCTACAAAGAATCTTCCGATGGCAAGAAAACAAACAGCGAACCGCTTTCCAATGATTTTATTTCCAAAGCTATCAGGGGAATCCTAGACGAAAGCCAGATCAAAACTAAATCGGTGATTTTTTCTATACCTGATTCTTCGACGTTTTGCACCTCGTTTGAAATTCCCTTTATGACCGAAAAAGAAATTCCAGAAGCAATTTATTATAATGCTTCCCAATATATCACTCTGCCGATTTCAGAAGTTACCCTAGATTGGAAAATCATACCCAATCCTCCGGGAGAAAAAAAGGCGGCCATGAAAGTATTTTTGGTCGCTGTGCCAAACCGGATTGTCCAAGAATACAAAGCCATGGCCGCCATAGCCGGTTTGAAATTGCACGCTATAGAAGCTGAGGCGCTCGGGGTTACCCGGGCATTAATAAAAACTAGCCAAAAAACCGTGTGCTTAATAGACATCGGGGTGCAAAGTTCAACGATTAATATTATTTACAAAGGTTTTTTAAAGAGCAGTTACAGTTTTAATTTTAATAGCGGCCAATTATCGCGCATTGTTTCTTCGGCCCTGGGGGTAGACCTTAAAGAAGCGGAAAATATAAAAAATAAAGAAGGGCTCATGCATCCACGGCAAGATGTGGTAAAAACCCTGTACATGCTGCTTGACCCGTTGTTAATTGAAATAGAAAGCGTTTGTTCAGAGTTTCTTTACCGAGAACAAAAGCAAATTGAGGAAATTTATTTGACCGGAGGCACGGCCAATTTACCGGGTTTAAAAGAATATTTTGCTGAAAGTCTTAAGAAAAACGTTTACGTTCCGAATTGTTTTTCAGAGTTTTTATATCCCCCGATCCTTGAAGATACTCTTCGGCAAATGGCCCCTAGTTTTTCAGCAGCCGTGGGAGTAGCTTTGGGAGGATTAGAAGCATAGGTAAGTATTTTGAATCACGAAATGCCTTCGGAGAAAAGACCAAAAGAGCGGTTTAAGAAGGGCATTTCGAGATTTAAAATTATATCAGGTATAATGGAGGTAATTTCACATTCAGGCTATGAATTTTAATATCATCGGCCAGTTAAAAAACCATAAAGCATTGCTTGTTGATGCCGCATTTTATGTTATGTGGTCTTTGCTGGTGGCTTTGGTGCTTTGCTACATTATTTTTAGCTATAAAATTTCTGGAGCCAGCCAGCACATTATTGAATTGGATAAAAAACTGCTGGTGTATGCATCAGACGAGCAAAAAGCATCTGAAAAAGAGGTGTTTGATTATAAAAAAAAGATAGATGATTTTGCGGTGATTATTGATAGCCATCGAATTTCTTCAAATATATTTAGTTTCATCGAAGAAAAAACTTTGCCCAACGTGTGGTTTAATATTTTTAATTTTTCAGAAGGGAAAAAAGAAATCAGTTTGTCGGGAGAGGCAGAAAATATGGAGGCGTTGAGCAATCAAATTAAAGCTTTTGAGGCAAGCAAGAATTACGTAAAAAGTATCAATGTGTTAACTTCGCAAGCAACAGCTGAAGGGAAAGCTAGGTTTACGCTTAATCTTTCGTTAAATTCTGCCATTTTTGAAGATAAAACAAGTGTTTCGGAGTAATCACGAATATACGAATGCGATCAAATATACCAATACTACAAATATACGAATGCGAACGATTGCCGTGATTTGTATATTGGTAAAATTCGTATATTTGTGGAAATTTGTATATTCGTGATTACTCCAACATTATGAAAATAAACAAGCTCGTCCTAGCAATTATCATTTTTATCATTATTTTAATACTGGTGTTTTTGTTTGTTATGCCAAAATACAAAAAGTTAAGCGAACTGCAAGATACGCTAGCGAAAAAGCAGCTAGAATATGATAATAAATCTATTTACTACGCCAAAATAGCCGAAATTATTAAAAGTATAGAAACCAAAAAAGATGCTTTAGGGAAAATTGATAGCGCCCTGCCTAGTGATTTTTACCTTTCTTCGCTGATATATTTTTTCCAAAGAAAGGGTGCGGAATCAGGGCTGGCCATAAAATCAGTAACGTTGTCAAAAGTTTCCGCTCCGGTTGCCGCCGCGGCCGCAGACACTGATATTCAAGATATTACCTTCAATATTCGTTTGTCAGGGACTTACGAGGGCTTTAAAAATTTTATTGCCGCGCTAGACAAATCTGCCAGGTTGTTTGAAGTAAATTCTATTACTTTTAGTAATTCTGGCGCAGGAAAAGATCCAAAGTTGTCGGCTTTAGGACAAACTTACGAATTTAATATGGAAGTGCTAACGCACATATATTAACTTTGAATCACGAAATGGCCATATGAAACCGTTTTTCTTGTCTTTTTCCTCATTTTTGGCTATAAATTCGCAATAATATTTTCTCGTAGCCTTTGGCTACGAGAAAATATTCTATCAAATTTCTATCTCAAAAATGAGAAAAAATCCAAAGAAACCATTTCGTAATTCAAAGTGCTAAAAACAATTAACATTTGACATTTGACCATTGACACCAACGTAATTGTTAATTGTTAAATGTTAATGGTAAAATTATGGCAATAGTATTTGTATCAGCAAAAGCGAAACAGGCCGTATTTTTCAGAACAACGGCAATTTTGGTTATTTCCACGTTGCTGGTAGCTTTTTTAGTTTTTATTATCACAGGATTATGGGGAAGTGGAAAAATGGCTATAAAAGGTGGTCCCGGCCAACCTGATATTGCCATCAATTTAAATATTGCTGATTCGGCCAAGATTTCGAATTTAGAACCTTTTTACAGTTTGGAAACGGAATTTGCATATTTGGTTTTAGATGAAAATCAACAGCAGGTTGAAGGCAATATTTCAGCTTTTACTAAAGAAGAAGCGCAAAAATCACTGGAAAGCTCCGGTTTTAAAGTGTTGAATTTGAAAGAAGCAGGCCTTGGCAGAAACCAACCATTCATTAGTTATTAATCGCTACGAAATACGAATTTCATACGAATATACGAATGCAAACGCCGTTGTTGATTCATATATTGGTAAATATTCGTATTTTGTAGCCTAAATTGTGAAGCTAATCCAAGAATTATACGGCAAGGGCATCATCAACGAAGAAAAGAAAAACCAACTAGATGCCATGATGAAAGAAACCGGTAAAACGGAAGAAGAGTTGATATTGGAAAATAAAATTGTTTCTGAAGATGCCTTATTTGAATTAAAAAGCAAGCTGGTGAATGTTCCGTTAAAAAAACTCGAACAAGAAGAAGTGCCTTTGGATATTTTGGAATTAATATCTGGAGCGGCCGCCCAAAATTATAAGATGGTGCCCTTGTTTAAGCGGGATAATGTGTTGGGAGTCGGAATGGTCTACCCAGAAAATATATCCAGCCAGAATGCGCTTCGGTTTTCAAACCGCAAAGAAAATTTTGTCTATGAAATTTACCTGATAACGTTTACCGATTTAAATAATGTTTTAAAGCAGTATAAAACCCTCGAAATAGAAACGAAAAAAGCCCTAGAAGAAATAAAGCAGGATAACGAAGGAGATGCTGACCAGCTTCTTGAACCAACTCCAGTTACATCAACCATTACCGATGAAGCGCCAGTCATTAAAATGGTGCTGGTTATTTTGCGCCACGCCATTGAAGGGCAGGCATCCGATATCCACATTGAACCAAGCAGAGAACGGTTGAATATTCGGTTTCGCCAAGATGGTATCTTGCACTTGAGCCTTTTTTTGCCGATCAGCGTGCATCCCTCAATTGTTTCCAGAATTAAAATTCTTGCCAATTTGAAAATTGACGAAAACAGAATCCCCCAAGACGGCAGATTTTCCACCAAAATCAATGGCAAAGAAATCGATTTTAGAGTTGCCACATTTCCCATTTTAAATGGTGAAAAAGTGGAAATCAGGGTTTTGGATTCAACGGAAGGATTAAAACCCTTTGACCAAATGGGCTTTTCTCCACGAAACATTGAGGTTATCCAAAAAGCTTTGAAAATGCCTTATGGACTAATTCTATCTTCCGGGCCTACTGGGTCTGGAAAAACCACCACCCTTTATAGTTTAATGCGGGTCTTAAATCAAGAAACCGTCAACGTGGTTACGATTGAAGACCCGGTTGAATATTCTATAGCCGGCGTTAATCAATCCCAGATAAAACCCGATATTGGCTACACCTTTGCCGAAGGATTGCGCCAGATTTTACGGCAAGACCCTAATGTGATTATGGTGGGAGAGGTAAGAGATGAAGAAACGGCCAGCCTCGTTATTAATGCCGCTTTGACTGGTCACGTGGTGCTATCTACCCTGCACACTAATTCGGCTACCGGAGTTATTCCTAGGATGATTGATATGGGAGTAAGGCCATTTTTGATTCCTTCTACCTTGCGAGTGGTGATTGCCCAAAGGCTGATCAGGGGACTTTGCCAGAAGTGCAAAAAAAAGGTATCTCCCAACGAAAAAATAAAAAAGTACATTACGGATGTCTTAAGTGATCTGCCCGCTTTTGCCAAAAAAGATTTAGATCTTTCTGGTGCATTGTATATCTATGAAGCCAAGGGCTGCGAAGTCTGCAAATTTACCGGGTATAAAGGCCGGCTTGGGCTTTTTGAGGTGCTGTCGATGACCGAAGAATTAATTGACGTTATTTTGAAAAATCCGGCCGAATCCCTGATTTTAAAAGTTGCTCAAAAACAGGGCATGTTGACCATGGTCCAGGAAGGCGTTTTAAAGGTGTTGCAAGGCCAGACCACGGTAGATGAAATTATCAGGGTAACGCAAGAAAAATAGCATTATGCTACGAAATACGAATATTTACGAATATACGAAAAAAAGTTCACGCGCATTCGTATATTCGTATTAAATTCGTATTTCGTAGCAAAATTATGAAGAATATTTTATTAGTCGAAGACGATCCGTTTATATCAGATATTTATTCAAGAAGTTTTTCCAAAGAAAACTTCAAAGTAGACATGGCCGTTGACGGCCAAATGGCGCTGGAAAAAATCAGGGATAATCCCCCGGATTTATTGGTGCTCGACATTGATTTGCCAAAAATAAATGGCTGCGAAATTTTAAAAAAATTAAGAAGCGAGCCCAAGACCAAGAATCTTAAAGTAATTGTCTTATCAAATTACCCCGATAAAGACATTAATAAAAAATATAATATTAATCTTGATAGCTTTGGAATTATCAAGCATTTTTTGAAAATAGAAGCTCCCGTTGATCAAATTGTAAGGGAGGTAAAAGAAATACTAAAGTAATTTGCTACGAAATACGAATTTTTTACGAATATACCAATAACAAAAAAAACGTTTTCATTCGTATATTCGTACTTGATTCGTATTTCGTAGCCAAACTATGGATTATCTGCAAAGTTTAAAAAAAATTCTAGATACTACGATTAAAGAAGACGCTTCTGATTTATTGATTTCTGTTAATCATCGCCCTGTCATTAGGATTGTTGGGCAGCTAGTGCCTTTGATTAATGAAAAAGTTGTCACTCCCGAGATCTCTAAAGGGTTTGCTTTTAGTATTATGAGTGAAGTGAAAAAGCAAAAATTCTTGGCCGAAAAAGAAATAGATTTTTCTTACGATTTTGACGGCAAGGCCAGGTTTCGCGTTAATGTTTTCTTTCAGCGCGATTCTATTAGCTTGGCTCTGCGCCTTATTTCGCCTAATATACGGACGATTGAAGACTTATTGCTCCCGCCTATTTTGCATGAATTTACCCGTAAAACTCAAGGGCTTTTATTAATCACCGGTGCTTCCGGCCAAGGAAAATCCACCACCTTGGCAGCCATGCTGGACGAAGTAAATCATACCAGAGCAGTCCATATTATTACCATTGAAGATCCAATAGAATACATCTATCAAGGAGACAAATCTATTGTAGAACAGCGCGAAGTCCTAAATGACACCGATAGTTTTGCTAATGCTTTAAAATCCACCTTCCGTCAAAATCCGGATGTCATTATGGTGGGAGAAATGAGGGATTTAGAAACCATTTCCACTACCATCACCGCCGCCGAAACGGGCCACTTGGTTTTTGCTACCTTGCATACCAATTCAGCCAGCCAGTCTATTCATAGAATGGTAGACGTATTTCCGGCCGAACAGCAAAACCAGATTAGGTTTCAGTTGGCCGGTTCTTTATTGGGGGTTGTTTCCCAGCGTTTAATTCCCAGGATCAACGGGGGGTTTGTGCCGGTTTGCGAGGTTATGATCTGCGACAATGCTATTTCGAACTTAATTCGGGAAAACAAAAACCATGAAATACCGGCGGTGATTGAAACATCGGCCAAAGAAGGCATGATTTCGCTAAATAGGGCGCTGACAGATTTGGTTAGAAAAAAGGAGATTTCTTTGAAAAATGCCATCGACTATTCAAGCAATCCACTTGAACTAAAAAACCTCCTCGGATAAATGGCTACGAAATACGAATATTTACGAATATACGAATGAAAACACTAAAAAAAGACGATTTAATTTATCCGGAACTGTGTTACAAGATAATAGGTGCTTTATTTAAAACTCACACTAATGTGGGGCCTGGTCATAGGGAAAATTTTTATCAAAAAGCGCTAGCTCAAGAATTCGATAAAATAGGTATAAAATTTATCAAAGAATTACCCGCGAAAATATCTTATAATAACAAAGTTATAGGGATGTATTATTTCGATTTTTTAGTCGAAGAAAAAGTAGTACTGGAAACTAAAGTAAGAAATTATTTTTCCTATAAAGATATTCAACAACTTTACTCATACCTTAAAGCCAAGAATTTAAGACTAGGAATTATAGCTCATTTCACTCAAAGCGGGGTAAAATTTAAGCGAGTGGTTAATCTGATTTAGATTCGTATATTCGTAAATATTCGTATTTCGTAGCCATTTTATGAAGTTTAGTTACCAAGCCCGTACAAAAGAAGGTAAAATAGAGACCGGCTTAATTGAAGCATCTGACCGCCAAGCAGCTGCTGTTTTGTTGCAAAAGTATAATATTTTCGTCACTTCACTGGATGAACAGGCGGAAAAAAAGTCTCTCTTCCAATTTAAATTATTTGAAAAAAAAGTTTCACGGAAAGATTTGGCGGTGTTTGCCCGGCAGCTAGCGGTGATGTTGGAATCGCGCGTTCCGGTTATCCAGAGCCTTTCGAGTTTAGCGGTTCAGACCAATCAGGCCAATTTTAAAAAAATTATTTTAGAAATTTCGGGGCTGGTTGAAGAGGGGGTGCCGCTTTCAGAAGCTTTTAGCCATTTTCCTAAAATTTTTGATAATTTTTTTGTTAATTTGGTTAAATCCGGAGAAGTGTCCGGTAAAATTTCTGATACGCTGTATTACATTTCAGACCACATAGAACGAGAACAGGAAATTGTTGGCCAGGTGCGCCAAGCCATGATTTATCCCTTATTTACCATGTCGGTTCTTTTTATTGTGGTCAATATTATTATTCTTTTTTTGTTGCCCAAGGTAAAAGAGCTTATTAAAGAATCTAGCAGCAACCCCGATGGTTTTACCCTGCTCACTTTATCATTTTATGATTTCTTAGGAAGCTGGTGGTGGATTATTTTAATTGGCTTATTTATACTAACCATTTGCATTATTTTTTATTTTAGAACCAAAGAAGGCAAGAAAGTATTTGATAAACTATCGCTCAAAACGCCGTTTATTGGTAATATTTTGCGCAAAGTGTTTTTAACCCGATTTTGCGGTAGTATCGCTACTTTAATCGTTGCCGGTATTTCCATTAACCGAGCTTTAGAAATTACCGCCAACACCGTTGAAAACGATGTCTATAAAAAAATTATTGGCGATATAGAGAAAAAAGTTTCCGAAGGGCAAAAAATCAGTTCGGTATTAGTTCAGCACCAAGCTTACTTTCCTTCGTTTGTGATTCAAATGATTAAGGTGGGAGAAGAAACAGGTAAATTGGATAAAACGCTGGCGGAAGTGGTGAATTTTTATCAAAAAGAAATAAAAAAATCGATAGATTTATTTTTAACGCTTTTAGAACCCATGCTGATTATCTTTTTGGGTTTTATCGTGGGTATTTTGGCTATTTCTGTGTTTGCGCCGCTGTATAGTACGCTTGGCAACATCTAAACAACCTATGCAAAAGTATTTCATGCTACAATATTATGGGCTACGAAATACGAATAGTTACGAATATACCAATAACCAAAAAACGTTTTCATTCGTATATTCGTAGGTAATTCGTATTTCGTAGCCAGGCCTTCTAATATGAAACATAAAAATCAAAAACACATTGTTAGATGTCAGACATTAGATGTCAAATGCCGCCAGAGGGGTTTTACCATCATAGAACTAATGGTGGTCATTGGTATTATTGCCATTTTAATGACGGTGGTGGTGGCTAATTTCCCTAAAGCCAAGTTACAGCTTTCACTTTCGCGGGTGGCTTATGGATTTGCCCAAGATTTAAGGCGGGCCCAAATGATGTCGCTGTCAAACCCTTCCTATAAAGATGCTGGTGATATTAGTCACCCAGTAAAGGGATATGGCGGTTATGTTAACCTATCAGATAATAAAAAATACATTATTTATGCCGATAATCCTTCTGGTACGGGCAAATACGACGGCTCGGATTACATTGTCAGCACAGTTGATTTTAGCGTAAGCGAGCCAGGGGTTTTTATTAAAGAATTCGGCACGGTTGGCAATGATTTGAGCCTCGACTTTACTCCAGGGAGCCCCGCTACCACCATTACTCCCGCCTCAAACCAAAATTATGTGGTTTTTGCGCTAGAATCCGATCCAACCATAACCAAAAGCGTTTCGTTTTATAACACCGGCTTAATAGAAGTTTGGCGAAGTTCTATTTTAGGTAATAATGTCATTGGAGATTACCCCGACAGCGATTCTTCAAATCTATTGCACGGTGACATTTTTGACAATGGCAACCAGCATGCGACAGCCGTTTCGATGTCATTGTATTTTATGGGCGCGGTGGATAGTCCGCCCCATAATAAATATCAAGTAGCTATTTATTCAGATAATAACGGAATTCCCGGAAGTTTGCTGGCAGTGTCAGCTATTGGCACCATTACTCCTAATAGTTGGAATACCATACCCATAAGTTTAGCTCTGCAGCCCAATACTAGTTATTGGTTGATTAATAACAGCAATGGCACCAACATAAATGTTAATAACTTAGCGATAACCAATAATGCGCCCCCCGGGCAGCATGATTGGCATAGTAACCAGCCCTTTGACGCAGGTTTTCCGCAAACATTTGGAGTGGTTAATGGAAGCACGCCGGTACTAAGTTCTATATATTTAAATATCAATATATAGTAATTAAGGTTATTCACAGCTTTATTATTGAGTATTGTTTTTATAAAAAGTATAATAGTAGTATATCTTAAGATTTCTATAAGGTATTTTAAGATAAGAAGAAAATTTTAGAAAGGTCGAAGTTCTTAAATTAGATAACAACAAACATGAATACATCAAAAGGTTTTACCATCATTGAATTATTGGTGGTCGTTGCGATTATTGCCGTTTTGACTGGAATCGTATTAGTTAACGTAACTTCATATATTAACAAAGGAAAAGATGCGGCCATTCAGGGCAACCTTTCAAGTCTTACTACTAACGCTGCTGCTTATTTCGATGCTAACGGAAACTTCACTTCTTTCTGTGGCGATATTACAGCAACCGCCCCTCTTGCAGCAGCCGATAAAGCTAACGATGGTAATAGTACCCCTGACCAAGTGACCGATTGCGATGCTACTGCTACAACGTGGATAGCTTGTGGTCAATTAAAAGTGACTTCTGCTGATTATTTCTGTGTAGATTCTAGTGGTACAAAGAAAACAGTTACTGGTACCTGTAATGAGGCTGGTCTCACGGCTGCTACTTGTCCATAGACTATTATTTGAAGAGTAATTATTAAAAGGTCGATGTAATCGATAGTTTAAAATATTTATTAGAAAGTAAACATAATATCATGAATACATCAAAAGGTTTTACTATCATTGAATTGTTAGTGGTTGTTGCCATCATCGCCGTTTTGACCGGAATCGTATTAGTTAACGTAACTTCATATATTAACAAAGGAAAGGATGCAGCGATTCAAGGAAACTTGTCTAGCTTAACCACCAATGCCGCCGCTTATTTCGATACTAACGGAAACTTCACTTCTTTCTGCGGCGATATTACAGCAACCGCCCCTCTTGCAGCAGCCGATAAAGCTAACGATGGTAATAGTACCCCCAACCAAGTGACCGATTGCGATGCTACTGCTACAACGTGGATAGCTTGTGGTCAATTAAAAGTGACTTCTGCTGATTATTTCTGTGTAGATTCTAGTGGTACAAAGAAAACAGTTACTGGTACCTGTAATGAGGCTGGTCTCACGGCTGCTACTTGTCCATAGATTGTATGTTTAAAAACACTTCCTTTAAAAGGGAAGTGTTTTTTATTTTATCCACAGCCTATGATTGTCTATTGTTTTTATACATAATACAATGATGATAATAACATAAAAATATGAATACATTTAAAAAAGAATTTACCCCGTTAGAGGCCAGAGACTTTCGGGGAAATCATAACAAAAGTAAGCCTCTAACGGGGTTTACCATTATCGAGTTATTAATCGTTGTTGCTATTATCGCCGTTTTAACCGGCATTGTGCTGGTCAGTGTGGTGGCTTACATTAATAAAGGAAAAGATGCTGCCATTCAAGGGAATTTGAATACCGTCGTAACTAATGGGGCGGAATACTTTGACAGGACTTCATCATTTTCAGGTTTTTGCGCTGATCAGTATTTTATCGGTCCTCAAGATGCCATAACTATTGCCGGAGGCATTGCTATTTGCAATACTAATACCGATGACCCCATAGATACCGCTTTTTGCGCTTGTTCTACCATGAAAGTCATTCCTGGTGACACCTTCTGTGTTGACTCTAGCGGATATAAAAAAGAAACTGGCACCGATTGCGCCACCCGATGCCCCGCCGCCACCGCCGCTTGTGTCGACTAATTTATTCAGATTTTAAACTAAAAAACACTTTTGAATAAGTGTTTTTTAGTTTATAAAAAAATGATAGAATATGAATATGAGAACATTCGCATTTATAGATGCCTCTAATCTTTTTTACGGAGGTGAAAAAAGTTTAGGTTGGAAAATAGACTATCAAAAACTTTTTCAATATCTAAAAGAAAAGTATAACATACATAATATACTTTATTTTGGCGGCGCTGAAATACATAATTTCAACTACGATTATCTAGCAGACGAAACGGTACCGATTGAAAATTTAGAAAAACACCTACTCGCGCTTCTCAAAGATAAGCGTTTGAACGAAGCCAATATTGTTCTTATTGGGCGACATCTTCAACGCGTTAGGTTTTACTTAAAACTCAAACAATTCGGTTATAATCTCTTTTTAAAGCCCGTCAAAATGTACGAGCAAGAGGACGGCACAACCAAAAGAAAAGCCAACTGTGATGTAGATATGGCTTTTCACTTAATGAAAGAAAAAGATAATTTTGACCGAATAATTGTGTTGTCGGGCGACGGAGATTTTTTACCAGTGTTAAAATATCTCAAAGAGAATAAGAAAGAAGTAATCATACTTGCGAGGGCAAATAGAACGGCGAAGGAAATTAAACAATTTGCGGGCGGTAACTTTAGGGACTTTACAAAACTTGAAACTCACATCAAATTTTCGGAGAAATGAAAAGGACGGACATACGAAATATCCGCCCCACGTTTAGTGAGTTAAGTATAGCAAATTATAAGTCTTTGTCAATAGTCGGTTAAAATAATGGTATTTCTTGTATGTACTTTATAGTTGATTTTTTTATATTTTTATTTGGCTTAATCATCGGCAGTTTTTTAAATGCCGCTATTTATCGGCTTAGCTTGCTTGATTTTTCGTTTTGGAAGAGCCTAGGGGGCCGTAATCGGTCGTATTGTCCGCGCTGCAAACACCCTTTGGCCTGGCTGGATTTAGTTCCGGTGGTTAGTTTTTTGTTGTTACAAGGCAAATGCCGGTATTGCCATAAAAAAATATCTTGGCAGTATCCGATAGTGGAAGTTGCAACGGGACTGCTATTTGTACTAATTTTTAAGTACCAATTTTCAAGTATCAGCCAATTATCAAGTTTTAATTACCAAAGTTTTATAGCGCTATGTTTCATGTTTTATGTTTCATGTTCCATGATTATAATTTTTGTGTATGATTTGAAATATTATTTAATACCGGATAATATTTTATTCCCAGCTATAGGGGTTGCTTTTATTTTTCATTTATTTAGCGGTATTTTAATTGGGAATTGGATATTGGGATTTGGGAATTCAATTGCCGCGGCAATTGTTGCCTCAGGCTTTTTTCTATGCATTTATGTTGTTTCAAGGGGGGCTTGGATGGGCTTTGGTGATGTAAAACTGGCTATCTTGCTGGGGCTTTTACTGGGCTGGCCCAATATTTTGGTGGGATTATTTCTCTCCTTCTTTTTTGGTGCTATAATAGGGGTAGTTTTAATGCTTTTAAGTAAAAAGGGATTAAAAAGCGAAATACCGTTTGCCCCATTTTTAATTGCTGGCACGTTGGTGGCGATGTTTTGGGGCGAAAAAATAATATATTGGTATTTTAATTTATTTTTATTCTCATAAAAAATATAAAACATGGAAAAAATAACACACAACAAAAAACGACGTCGTTTGTTCCATGTTCCATGTTTCCTGCCTGCGCCAAGGCTTCGGCGGGCAGGCATGTTTCGTGAAAATGGGTATACTATCCTAGAACTCATGGTGGTGGTTTCTATTGTTTCCGCCCTCTGTTTTTTTGTGGCTTTCGGCCTTATTAAGGTTAAACTGCAGTTTGCACTTTCGCACACGGCTTACCAGTTTGAACAAAATTTACGAAAAACCCAGGAAATGTCTTTGTTGACCAATCAGTACAAAGATGAAAATGGCCAATTGCAGCCGGTGGCCGGGTTTGGCGGCTATATTGATTTATCGCAAAACAACAAGGAATATACTTTGTATGCCGATCATGTTCCCGGAAACCAAATGTACAATGCCATTAACGAAGACTATCTGGTGTCAACGGTTAAATTAGAGCCCGGAATCATTATTGCCCAAATACAAAATATTATCGGTGACCAGGTGAGCATTAATTTTAAGCCCCCAAATCCTATTACCAGCATCCAACCCCTGCCAAGCCAAAACAGGATATGCGTGGTTTTTGCTATAGAATCATATCCGGATCACATGAAAAGGGTTTCAATTAATACCGCTGGTTTAATAGAAGTGTTAGATGGCCAAAATTGTAATGATACCATTGATAGCAGTTCATCTGAATCTGCTCCGCCAACGGAACAGCCATAATTCTATAGAAGACCTCTTGCAAAATAAGGCTTTACTGCAAATAAAGCCTTTGGACGAATCGAGTGCAATAATTTTTTAGCTTACCGCAGAGGGTAAACTAAAAAATTCTATCACTTGATTCGTCCGCAAAGTCTTTATTTTCGCATGAATCCTTATTTTGTAAGAGGTCTTATATGCCACATCATATGTTAAAACTTAAACTCACTCAAATGCATCGCCTGCGCGGTTTTGCTATGGCCGAACTCATTATTGCCATTTCGGTTTTGTCATTTGGGGTGGTGTTGGTGTACGGTTCGTTTTATAATATTTCTACGGTAACCTATAGTATTGCTCCGCGTTTTACCGCTTCTTATCTGGCCCAAGAAGGGTTGGATATTGTAAGGAATATTCGGGATAATAATTTCATTAATGCCCGAACCTGGTCTGTCGGAATTGTCGGAAGCCCTTGTGATACGGGCTGTCAAATGGATTATAAAACTCAAACTTCTTCCCAATTTGCACCCTATAACGACAATGCTTTTTTAGGGTTAAATAGCGATGGATTTTATAGCTACGATGTGGGCGCCACGCCAACCGTATTTAGAAGGAAAGTTACCATCACGCCAGTAACAGGAACCAACGACACATTGCATGTGGAATCCCTCGTGACCTGGACCTATAAAGGCCAATTATTAAGTTTTAAAATAGATGATTATTTGTATAACTGGTACTAGTTAACATCTGACAATTGACATTTGACCATTGACCAACGAACGAAAAAAATAAAAACAATTAACACTTGACCATTAATAATTGAAGTGAATCGCACCGTAAGAAGGCAATATGTGATAATCTATATTTAATAAATGCTAAAGGCCAATTGTCAAATGTATTTTCAATATGCGAAAGTTTAGGTTTAGGCAATTTCAAATTTATAAAGATGGCTTAC
>JAHFKU010000028.1 GCA_023245195.1 Candidatus Staskawiczbacteria bacterium | reverse complement strand
TCAAAAATATGCTTGGTTTGCACAAATAAATCATTAACTTCTTTTCCAAACATTTGGCTGACATAAGGAGTCCGGATAATGCCATCGTTGTGTTCTGAATCAATCGTTCCGCCAAATTGGAGCACCAAATCAAACACTTCTTTTGATAAATTTTTGATAATATCTTTTGATGCTGGCTTGGTTAAATCCATCAAAGGAATAATGTGGAAATTGCCATCTCCCGCGTGGCCGGCAATGGTGTAGATGATATTATAATGGCCTAATATTTGGTAGAGTTTTGGCAAAAATTCTGGTAGTTTTTCAACTCTCACTGAAAAATCATCAATAAATGGGGCAGTTCGCATGCCCGTGGTATGTTTTCGTAGCAAATTAAAACTTTCCCGGCGGATGACCCAAAATTCCTGGGTTTCTTCGTGGCTTTGAGTGATGCGTATTTGAATGCCCTTTCCAATAGCCTGGTGAATAGCTTCTTTAGCATGTTTAGCTACAGTTTCCACTTCTTCTTGGCTATCTCCAGTAAATTCTGCTAGCAATACCAATTTTGGGATTCCGCCGGTAAACAAGAGCCAAAAATCAGGGAAGGTTTTTAAGATAATTTTTAAGAAAGTTGAATGGATTTTTCCGAAAATTTCCGGCCAGTATTTAATGGCCAAGCGAAAGGTTTTATCATCATAGGTTTCAAAACTTTCGGGTTTGAAAGGCAAAATAACGCCACTTAATTTTGAAATTAACGCTACATCTTTCATAAATACCATCAAAAGCCGCGAAGCTTTTTTAGGGCGGATTAGGCCAAGTTTTACGCGAGTCATCAATCCCAATGTTCCTTGCGAGCCCACGATTAATTTGGCCAAATCAAACGTATTGGTATCTTTATCGTACACATTCCATAAATAATATCCGGCCGAATTTTTAGTAACATTGGGTTTAGCTTTTTTGATAAGATCGTAATGATCATTGATAAGGTTAAACATCTCTTGGTATATTTGGCCTTCTAGCCCCGGCAAGGCCATTTTTTCATCCAACTGTGTTTTACTGATTTTAGAAAATTCATATTCATTACCATCGGCCATGATCATGCTGACTGATTCAACATAACGTTCAATTTTTCCGTAGCGGTAGGTTTTTTCGCCGCCGCAGTTATTTCCCACCATGCCGCCAATGGCACAGAGTTCTCGTGATGAAGGATAAGCAGGCATAATTAGGTCGCGCGTTAGGGTTTGTTTTTCAAAATCGCGGTAGTACATGCCTGGCTCCACGATGGCATAATCTTCACCCAGTTCTATTAGGTGGTTAACATATTTAGTAAATTCTACGACGATGCTTTCGGTCAGCGGCCCGCCCGACATGCACGTTCCGGCGGCTCGGGGGGTAAGGGAAATATCGCGCCCATTCTTTTTTTCTTGGGCGACAAAAAGAACCAATTTTTTAAGATCATCTCCGTTTTTAGGAAATACCACTACGGATGGTTTTACAAAAAAGATACTGGCGTCGGTGGAGTATTTTAAAAGCGTCTCGGGCGAATCATCCACATCACCTTCTATATTTAAATTTTTTATTTCTTGTGAAAGCATTATATTTTTAATCTGTTTTTATTTACCAATCATACCATAAATAAAAATTACCAAAAGGGCATTTGTAAAAATAATTTCTTTCTTGTACAATTAACGAATAAATTTAAAAAAAATGTTATGGAAAAGAAAATTTTTATCGGCGCGGATCATGCCGGATTTAGCGCAAAGGAAGAATTAAAACCATATTTAGAAGGTTTGGGGTTTTTAGTTGAAGATTTGGGAAACACCATGCTTGATTTAAATGATGATTATCCCGATTTTATTATTCCGGTGGCCAAGGCGGTGGCGGAAAATCCGGAAAGCAAGGGAATAGTTATTGGAGGTTCGGGCCAGGGCGAGGCCATAGCAGCCAATAAAGTGGCAGGTATTCGGGCGGCGTTAATCTATGATGAGTATTCGGCCAAAATGTCGCGAGAACACAATAATGCTAATGTTGCTTCGTTTGGCGCTAGAGTTTTAGATGTTGAAAAAATGAAAGAATTATTAAGGCTTTGGCTTGATACCCCGTTTAGCCACGAAGAACGGCATCAAAGAAGGATCGACAAATTGAATAAGGAGTAATCACGAATATACAAATACGTTCAAATATACCAATGTTACAAATATACGAATACGAGATTGCTTCGCTGTGGCGCGCAATGACGATGACGTAATTTGTATATTGGTAAAATTTGTATATTATTTTAGATTTGTATATTCGTGATTACTCCAAAATTATGGAAATAATTCCCGCTATTATTGCCAAAGATATTGATGAAATTTCGCAAAAGATTTTACTAGTCAAGCCTTATGTTAATTGGGTGCAAATTGATGTGTCTGACGGAATTTTTACGCCCAATGTTACTTGGAATAATCCCCAGGAATTAAAACATATTTCATCTGGCGTTTCACTAGAAATGCACCTGATGATCAGCGATCCGGCACAACATATTGATGGCTGGATTAATTCTGGCGCCAAACGGATTATTGTCCATGTAGATGCAAAAACGAGCTACGAAGAAGTAGAAGCGATGGCAAAGAAGGCAAAAAACAGTAATGTGGCTTTTGGCATCGCCTTAAATCCGGATGTCGGAATTGATGATATCAAAAATGTGGTGCCGCTGGCTGATATTGTTTTGCTATTGGCCGTTTCTCCCGGGTTTTCCGGCCAGAAATTTAATGAATCTATTTTAGAAAAAATACGTGATTTGAGAAAAATGTTTTCTGATGTTATGATTGAAATAGATGGGGGAGTAAATCCTGACATTGCTAAAAAATGTATTGAGGCAGGAGCTAATATATTAGTTTCTGCCAGTTATATTTTTGAAGCACCGGATATCGGAAAAGCGATAGAATCTCTAAAGGAGTAATCACAAATATACAAATACGTTCAAATATACGAATTTTACAAATATACGAATACGGCGACGCGACATGATTTGTATATCAGTAATATTTGTATATTATTTTAAAGCGAGTGAAGGAATAAGAAATTATAAACCGCAGTTTGTAATTTATTATTCCAAGCGAGTGCCTAAAATATGCTTTGCATATTTTAGATTCGTATATTCGTGACTACTCCAAAAGCTATGGATATCGATCAAGCAAAAACCAACAAAAAGCTTAGAGAAATGGCTAACACCATGCGCCAGGATTTAATTTCTATGCTTTTAAAAGCCGGGTCGGGGCACACCGCCGGGCCCCTGGGAATGGCCGATATTTTTGCGGCTTTTTATTTTCATATTTTAAAACACGATCCTAAAAATCCTTTCTGGGAAGAGCGTGATCGCCTGATTTTGTCTAACGGGCACATTTGTCCGATTCGCTATGTGGCTATGGCTCGCAGCGGTTATTTTCCCGTTGAAGAATTAGCAACGTTAAGAAAATTTGGCACGAGACTTCAGGGTCATCCCGAGCGCGAAAAATTGCCGGGAGTAGAAACAACTTCCGGGCCTTTGGGATCAGGCCTAGGTCAGGCCGCCGGCATTGCTTATGCGGCTTTGATGGATAAAAAGAAATTCCGGGTATATTGCTTAATGTCTGATGGCGAACAAGACGCCGGAAATATTTGGGAATCAGCCATGTTTGCCGGAAAAAACAAGCTTCGTAATTTAACCGCGGTGATGGATAGAAATAATATCCAAATTACCGGGATGACCGAAGATATTATGCCGCTCGAATCCATTCGCGCCAAATACGAAGCTTTTAATTGGCACGTCATTGAAACCAATGGCAATAACATTGAAGAATTTATTGATGCGGTAGACCGCGCCCGCGCTATTTATGAAAAACCAACCATTATTATTGCCCATACGATTCCGGGCAAGGGAATACCAGAAATTGAATTTGATTTTAATTGGCACGGCAAAGCGCCAAATAAAGAAGAAGCCAAGCGATTTTTGCATGAATTAAGGACTATTGGCGGAAAAATAACTTCGGAACATCAGTAACGAATTTGAAATTTACAATTTGAAATTTGAAATCAATCCGCGCGCTTCGCGAAGCGCGCGGCCGAATGTTAAAATGTTTAAATTTTAAAACGTGACGTCGTGTTTCAATTTTTTCAAATTCACATTCTTTCAAATTGATTTCAAATTGTAAATTTCAAATTTCAAATTAATTTTCTAACTCTATGAACAAGCACTTGGTTCAAAATTTATTTGAAAAAGAAAAGCTAGAGATGCTACCAACTCGTGATGGCTATGGCAAAGGCGTGGTAAAAGCTGGAGAAAAAGATCAACGGATTGTTGTATTGTGTGCTGATTTGGCCGAATCAACACGATCGCATTGGTTTAAAGAAAAATTTCCTGAACGATTTATAGAAGTTGGCGTGGCCGAACAAAACATGGCCACCATTGCCGCCGGTATGGCAAACTACGGGAAAATTCCATTTATTTCTTCGTATGCGGCGTTTAGCCCAGGAAGGAATAATGAACAGATAAGAACCACCATTTCCCTAAATAATCTTCCGGTAAAAATTGCCGGAGCGCATGCCGGTGTTTCGGTTGGGCCCGATGGAGCTACTCATCAGGCCCTAGAAGATATGGCACTGATGCGTGTTCAGCCCAATATGGTAGTTATTTCGCCCTGCGATGCTATAGAAGCGCAAAAAGCAACTTTTGCCGCGGCTTTTAATGAAAAACCAACGTATATTAGGCTTGGCAGGGAAAAATCTCCGGTTTTTACCACAGAAAATATGCCCTTTGAAATTGGCAAAGCCGTTATTTTACGCGAAGGAAAGGATATTTCTATCATTGCTTGCGGACCGCTTGTATACGAAGCACTTTTGGCTGCTGAAAAACTAGAAAAAGAGGGGATTGATGCCGAAGTTATAAATCTTCATACCATAAAACCGTTGGATAAAAAAACGATTTTAGCTTCGGTAAAAAAAACCGGTGCCGTGGTGACCGTTGAAGAACATCAGATTGCTGGCGGCATGGGCAGTGCCGTGGCCGAAGTGTTGGCCATGAATTTGCCTTCGCCAATTGAAATGATCGGTGTCAATGACAGTTTTGGCCAGTCTGGAACCCCGGATGAATTATTGAATTTTTTCGGATTAACGCATCCAAGTATTGTGAAAGCCGTAAAAAAAGTTATTAAAAGAAAAGTAACATAGCGATACCAATATACTAATCCGCCTCTCGGGCGGTCATACCAATGAAACCAATACGGTATTCGTATCATTGGTATGTGATTGGTAGATTAGTATCGCGATATATAATGAATAAATTTGATGTTATTTCAATTGGTGATACCACGCTCGATGTTTTTTTGGAGTTAGACGAATCCGATGCCAAAGTGCAATGCGGGCCGGATGGGGAAGATTGCAAGTTATTGCTTTCGTGGCCGGATAAAATTCCGGTAAAAAAAATGACTAACGTTCCGGCGGTGGGAAATGCGGCCAATGTGGCGGTGGGATGCGCCCGGCTCGGGTTAAAATCGGCACTTTATACGATTTTGGGCAAAGATCAAAGCGGTAAAGAGGCATTTGAAAAGCTAAAGTCAGAAAAAGTGGCCAAAGATTATATTGTCTGGGATAAAAATCGGGGCACTAATTATTCTACCGTCATAAATCTTAAAGGCGAGCGTACGATTTTGGTTTACCACCAGCCGCGTACGTATAGTTTGCCAACATTAGCTAAAACCGACTGGATATATTTAACCGCTATTGGCCACGGCCACGAAAAGCTTGATCAGCAGATTATTGATTATGTAGATAAAACCGGCGCCAAGCTTGGTTTTAACCCGGGTGACCAGCAATTAAAAGAAGGATTCGAAGCCTTAAAACCTATTATCAAAAAATGCACGGTTTTTTTTGTAAATAAAGAAGAAGCCGAAAGATTACTGGGCCAAAAAGCGGACGCTAAAACGTTGTTAAAATTAATGCATAATGAAGGGCCTAATATTGTCGTTATCACTGATGGGCCAAAAGGATCGTATAGCTTTGACGGCACGAACTATTATTTCCAGGAAGTGTTGCGCGTTCCCCTAATAGAAATGACGGGCACGGGCGACAGCTATGCCACCGGATTTATTTCGGCCCTGCATTTAGGAAAAGATATTAAGGAAGCCATGAAATGGGGGACTACCAATGCGGCCGCTAAACTACAGCAAATCGGAGCCCAGGCGGGTCTTTTAACTAGAAAACAAATGGAAGGTTTTATGAACGGAACCGTCAAACTGGATTTTATCAAAGACAATTCGGGATTGAATGTGGAAAAAATATAGTATTGCTACGAAATACGAATTTCATACGAATATACGAATGCAAACGCTGTTGTTAATTCGTATATTCGTAACTATTCGTATTTCGTAGCCAAATTATGGATTTAGAAAAACTTAAACAAACCGCAAAATTACTCATGGCCAATGACAAAGGCCTGTTAGCTATGGATGAAAGCACCCAAAGTTGCAATAAGCGTTTTGCAAAATTGGGTATTCCAGAAACAGAAGAAATGCGCCGCGCTTGGCGAGAATTAATTATTACTACCCCTGGCCTGGGAAATTTTATTAGCGGTGTCATTTTGTATGATGAAACAATTCACCAGCAAAAAAAGGATGGCACATCTTTTATTAAAGTACTTGACGCAGCCGGAATTATCCCCGGTATAAAAGTTGATGCCGGATTAAAAGACATGGTAGGCTATCCGGGTGAAAAGGTAACCGAAGGCTTGGATGGATTACCAGAACGTTTGTCAGAATATTACAAGATGGGGGCTCGATTCGCTAAATGGCGGGCGGCGTTTACGATTGGCCAAGGTATTCCAACCCCGCTTAGCGGGGTTACTGGTCCGCTTAGCGGACCAAGTCAGGATTGCATTAGGGCTAATGCAAAATCATTGGCTGATTATGCGCTCATGTGCCAAGAAGCGGGATTGGTTCCTATGGTAGAACCCGAAGTATTAATGGATGGCGGTCATACGATAGATCAATGCCGCCAAGTCACCGAAAAAGTGCTGGAAGAAGTTTTTAAACAACTTGATTTAAAGGGGGTGGCGCTCGAAG
>JAHFKU010000038.1 GCA_023245195.1 Candidatus Staskawiczbacteria bacterium | reverse complement strand
CTGTGTTTTCTAAATTATTCTCCCTCAACCCACAGTTCAATGGAAATTATTCAAACGACATCAGCTATATAAACGATCAGAAAAACACCACCAAAACAGCCCGCGGCGAAATTAATTTTTCAATTGACGTGCAGCGCGAAAAATTTGATTTTAGTATCGGAAACAGCTTTAGTTATACTGATCCTTCTTCTACTTTAAACAACCAAAGCAATAAACCCTACGCATCGCAACAATACAATTATTCCTTCAATATAAAATTGCCTAAAAATTTCTCGGTAGAGAGCGACGGGAATTATAACATCAACAGCAAACGGAGCAATGGCTACAACATCAGTTATTTTTTACTGAATGCATCAGTAAATAAAACTTTTCTGAAAACTGAAAACCTGATCGTATCATTGGTAGCCAACGATATTTTAAATCAAAACATCAGTACCAACCGTTCGGTAAATTACAATGTAATTACAGATACCAAAACAAATATTATACGCAGGTATATATTATTAAAAGCGGTATTGAAGTTTAACAACAATAAAACGAAGGAAGGGGAAGATGAGTTTTAGCAAATTCCCAATTTAGTCAGTTCTCATTGAAACGTATGCCCTGCTTGAGTTTACCTCGCCACCAGGAAAAAGGATGCTTTGGTAGACTTATCAGTAAATTTCAAAATATAATAATAGGTTCCGTCGCTTACATCCGGTTTCCAGTTGTTCTGGTAATTTTCGCTTTCATAAATTTTATTTCCCCAGCGGTTGTATACATCCTGTTTTCAGCGTTGGGACACCCTATAAATTTTTCTGAATAATTTGATATAAATGAGCTTGCTCATCATCCATTTTAAGAAGCTTCGTTTTTGTATGTTTAGATTCCGGTAAAGTATAACTTATCTCGTACATGTTATGGGTCACCTCCGCTGCTTTTTTTAGCGAGAGGGGGGATTTCTCTTTGTAAAGTATTCGCTCTAATTCCTTATAAATACAATATGCTGTAAATGATATGCAAATGTGAGCTTCTATTCTGCTTTGTAATCGATGATAAATCGGACGAATACGTAAATCGGTTTTAGACATTCTAAATGCCTTTTCAATATGCCACAGGTTTTTATAATTTTCTATCACTTGCTTATCACCCAGTTTGGTGTTTGTTATGTAACCCTTTAAACCATCCCAACATTTATCGGCATTGAATTTTTCATAATCAATTTCAATCATCACATCGCCTTTCATTTTCAAATATTTGTTGTAGCCCTTGTTGTTGATATTTGATTTGGTGAACTTTCCTTTTTTTATTTGGTTTTCTAATCGCTGCAAGCCTCGTTTACGATTGTGCTCGTCCTTTATAGCCCTGTTATTGGCGTATACAACAAGAAGACGGTTGTTTTCTTTTGCAATCTTCATTGTTTGCCCATCTGCCAATTTTGTTTCTAAAATCTGATGTTTTATTTTCTGGGGTTCATTTTTTATTCTTGCTCCAATAATGTATTCATAATTTTCAGCCTCTAAGGCTTTAATATTTTCATTCGAAAGAAGCCCTGCATCTGCTACAACAATAGGCTTTTCAAGATTAAATTTTTGAGATGTTTTTTCTAAAAAAGGAATTAATGTGTGACCTTCGTAAATGTTCCCTTCAAAAATATCGTAGCCTATGGCATATCCCCCTAAACCAACTAACAGTCCTAAATATATTTGAGGGTGCTGGTGTTTTCCGTCTTTACTAAATCCTGTTTTGCGCAAATCGTCTTCATCACTGGCTTCAAAATATAGTGTTGTCATATCGTAAAAAACAACACTTATTGCACCATTTAAAACCTTCTTAGTGTGAGTAAATGCAATTTGTTCAACTTTGGTTTTAAGCTTATTATTCAACTTATCTAAAAATCGATAAACAGCATCAATATCCATCATTACGCCTTGAAACCGATAGAGATACTCTATTGTTTTTAACTTGCTTAATGGAAAGGCTAAACGCGCTATAACAAGGTGTCTAAAAAGTTCTTCATTAATAGAGTTGAACCCGATGTAGTCATATATTTTACCGAAGATAATTTCAGGGCCAACTGTTTTTATGCTGGCATTTTGTAAGGCATTAAAAACCTGGTCAATAATTGTGTCACTTTCTGAAACAAATAATTTGGGCTGAATACTTATTCGTTCTATCTCTTGCTTACCAAGAAAATATAATTTTTCTACCTCTTGTTCACTTTTACCTGAACCAATCGTTTTAACAACTCGATATTTTCCATTAGACTTGGATATGATTTGTACCGATGTGCTGCCAGATTTATTGTGCTTTTTTCGAATAAACATCCTCAAAAATAGCAACGGGACACCCAAATTCAAAACACTTTTCAATAAAATCAATGCCCACAGAGGATGTTTTTGAAAAGTGCGGAAAACAGGAAAAAATAATGCTCGTCTAAATTCATGGCCGAAGGGGTGTTGCGGGTGCCTTTCAGCGAATCAACACCAAAGCTAAAAGGGACATTATCTGCAAAGGCATATTGCGGTTTGTGGCAGGAAGCACAACTGATCTGATTGCCTTTAGACAAGATGGGATCGTTAAACAACAACTTCCCCAATTCAACCTTGTTGGAAGGTTCGGGCAATTTTTCGGGAACAGGGTTTAGTTGGATAAAAGCAGTAAAGACGATTAAAATCAATAGTATTGGGGGTACGGTAAAGTATTTCATCAATATAGAAAGGCTGAATTTCGGCAACAAAAATACGTTATTTTGTTTACAGGCGTAGAATCTCCGCACATCCATGCTTATCTACGCTTATCACAATCTTCTGAAAGAGATGTGAAAAGAAATTATATATTTGTATACCTTATTGTCGGATATGCGAAAATATTTATTGGCCAATGTCCTATTCATTGTGCTTAATTTTACCTCAAAGGCAGGGAACGAATACCAGTATTTTATCGACCTTACCAATGTTCAAAATGATAAGTTGTCTGTAAAACTTATCCCACCCGATTTTAAAGGCGGCGAAGCTACATTTTACATTCCATCCATTGTTCCGGGCACTTATGATATTTACGATTTCGGACGCTTTGTCTCTCAGTTCAAAGTCATGGGCAAAGACAAGAGGGAATTGCCTTTTACACTAAAAGATGTAAACACCTATATTATTCCTGATCCTTCGCAGATAGATTATATCACTTACAATGTGGAAGATA
>JAHFKU010000037.1 GCA_023245195.1 Candidatus Staskawiczbacteria bacterium | reverse complement strand
TAAATATTTAAAAGATTTTTTTGATTGCTGTTTGCCTCAATTGAGCGAGCTGATATGCTGGGACAAACGTAAGCGCCCAATAACCCCACGCTGCAATAAACAGTTATAAGCTTGACTTGTCAATAAACTGTGGCAACAAAGACTGAGGCGATACACTACCGCGTCGCATTGCATGAGATAAGTTAAGAACATGCTCGAGATATTTTCTGGGGTCAATACCGTTCATTCTGCAACTTTGAATCAAACTATAAAGTAAAGCCGCTTTATTTGCGCTTTCTGGCGTGCCGGTGAACAACCAATTTTTCCTTCCTATAGCGAAAGGTCTAACTTGATTTTCCATCCAACAGTTACTAATAGGTACTTCACCATGATTAAGGTATGCAATCAGGTAAGGCCATTGATTAATCGTATAAGTGATAGCGATCCCCAGCAAACTTTTGGGGGGTGCTTGTATCTTGGAAACTTCTTCCCAAATAACATTCAGTACCGGTTTTGCTTTTTCTTGTCGGTATGCCTTGCGATCATCCGCACTCATTTCTTTCGCTTCTCGCTCGATCTCATAGAGCCTATTAATTAACAGTAACAGCTGGGCTGCTTTCCCTTTTTTTTCCTTGTCCGCTACCTTGACTACATCAGTAAATTTACGGCGGCAGTGGTCCCAGCAGCCAAAATTAATGACGGGCGATTTTTTGCGTAAATCGTTATAACCAGAGTAGCCATCTGTTTGAAGTAAGCCCGTAAAATCTTTTAGTGTTTCATTTGGCGTTATTGCACTACGGCCCGATGAATATTCAAAAAAAACAAATCGATTTCCTGGGTCGCAACTATGGTATCCCCAAAGGTATCCTTCTTTATTGGGCTTAATTGTTTTGACCTTGGTATCATCCGATTGCAATAAGTGGATGTATTGAAACTGCTCTCTGAATGCGTCTTTAAGAGGGAAGAGTGCCTCTGCTGCGCGCATCACCCAATGGCCTAGCGTATTATCAGGAATGTTTGCTCCTAATCTTTCAAAAATCTTGGACTGACGGTAAAGTGGAAGATGTTGCTCATATTTTTTGGTAATGACTTCCGCCACAAACCCAGGCGTTGCCATACATTTTGGAATAGCGGTTTCAGGTTTCTTTGCTGATTTGATGGTTTCACACTGACGACAGCAGTATTTTAAAGTGATGTGTTCAATCACTTGGAATGTCTCTGGAATATGGTCTATTTGAATAGAGCTATCTTCACCTGCTTTGGTAAGTGGATTGCCACAATGACAGGTCTTTTCGCTTTCTTCTAAATCATGGATCTTTTGCTCTTTGGGAAAGTTTGAAATATCAAAGTGACGTCCAGTTGATTTTTTCTTGCGGGTATATGTAATGATTTCTTCTTTAACTGGCTCATCTGTAGTGCCTTTGCCGTCTTCTGCCATCTTTTCATCAAACAAAGATAAATTGACTGATGCCGCTGTTTCAGAAGACTTACCAAATTGGCGATGATTGGCTAATTTAAATTGCTCTTTAAACCAGGCCACTTGTTTTTCGAGTACGGTGATTTCTTGCGATTGCTTTTCAATGGTTGATTGGTAAGTCATCTGCAATCCTGCAACGATATCAAAAGAAAAAATATCTGGATTTAGGCTGCTTTTTAATGTTTTTAATGAATTTTCCATGTGGCAAATGATAACATTTTTATATTAAAATGCTACCTTTTGCCAACTTGTTTATCTTATTTTTTTAATGAAAATCTTTGTATTCTAACTCGCCCCATTCTGTCATCTCTATCCAGTTCAGTCCTGCCAGCAACCAACTTAGCTCACGGGGCGTTATAGTGGCCATATCAGCGTCAGCTAATGCATTAAAAAACCGTCCTTTCTCTAATCGTTTTAATAATAAAACGAACCCGTTTTTATGCCACGCCAATACCTTAATCTTGTTACGGCTACGGTTATAAAAAATAAAAATATGAGCATGTGGATCAACATTTAAATCAGATAACACTATATCTAACAACCCATCTATTCCTTTGCAAAAATTGACTGGTTTTGTGCATACCAATATGGATGGAGCTTGTAGACTTAGCTGCATGGCAATAATCCTTTTGCAATATTAATAATCAATGCCGCATCTGTTACATGCTGTAGTCGGATTTTAATGCGTTGATCTACTAAAATTTCAACTACATTAGTCGGTTTCACTGGCTCAGGTAAAGAGAGAGGTTGGAAAGGTTGACATGGAGCGCTGTCTTTTGATAAAGAATTTTTCCACCCACTGAGATTTGCTATTGCAAGATTATTTTTTCGGCAATATTCACTCATTGATAAACCGCTTCTTTTCCATTTCTCTACATGGGTTTGCCGTTCTTCTGGCGTGGTATGGTATTTGATCTTAGCATTGCTTGATGACGTCGATTTTTCTTGCATAAGTTAAATCCTTATTATGGGTTGGTTATGCAAGATTATAGGTATTTATTGATTGATACAGCGTGGGATTATTAGGCGTTTACATCGCCCAGAACATAGCAAAACGTTATCGAGACCAAGTGAAGAAAATTGTTTTAATGAATACCTTTTATTCCCTAACGAAACTACCTGAAATGGTCTTTGAATTAGTAGGTGATTTTCACCGCATGAATTTACCGCTGGTATATCGCGTGCGCTCCGTTTTGCCATGGGTCTATTCAGAAAAATTTCTTTCTCAACCGAACCAAATCGAAAATTTAATTAATTTTGCAGAACAAAATCCACATCCTCAATCATTAGTAGGTTATGAACGTCAATTAGAAGCCTTAAAATTGTTTGAATCACGTTCCTGGTTGCATGAAATCAAATTACCAACGCTGATTATTGCTGGCGAAGAAGATATTATTGCTCCCGTCGCAGGTGCAAAAGAAGTGCAAAACAGAATAGGCAATCATGCGCAAATGACTGTGATCCCAGGCGGCCATGCAAGCCCGATTGAACAGCCACTGGAAGTGGTGAATGCTATTTTAGGGTTTATTGATTAATATTCGATTTTTTCAAAGAAAGACCATTCTACCATAAGATACAAAATTGTCAAAATATTACGCATATAAAATATAATCCGTTTTTCTTAAAATGAAGCTCTATAACTGGATGAAATTGCCCGCAATAATCCGTATAATGTAAATTCAAATTTAATCTCTGGAGAAGGACTTCTATGAAAAATATATTAATTAAGCTGATGTTGTTGGTGATGAGTGTTAGCTTTCTCGCTAGCTGCTCGTCGCATAATACCCAAAGTCAAAATACCGGTATAGGTGCTGTAACAGGCGCGGTTGTTGGTGGTCTCGCAGGTAGCCTTGTTGGCGGTGGAGCAGGTCAAGTCGCTGCTATTGCAGT
>JAHFKU010000009.1 GCA_023245195.1 Candidatus Staskawiczbacteria bacterium | reverse complement strand
AAAAGAGAAAAATAGTAGTGCCCTCGGTAGGAATCCGCTTCGCTAGAACCCGTCGTCGCTCCGCTCCTCCTTCAAAACCCTCTGTTTTGAATAATTTCCTACACGGGAGGAAATAACTTTCCTCCCGACCCCTCCTTGCAGGTTCGATTCCTGATGAGAAACTATATTTAAATTGAAACACGCCGACTACCGACATGTTTCAATTATAAATGTGCCCTCGGTAGGAATCGAACCTACATCAGAGATTTAGGAAACCTCCGTCCTGTCCATTGAACGACGAGGGCAAGCGCGAAATTTTCAATTTTCAATTCCCAATTTTCAATCAATTTCTAAATTATCTAATTGAGATTTGATTGATCATTAATACTTGATAATTAATAATTTCAGTCATTCTATCCTAAAAATTGATTGTTTTCAATAAACTTGATAAAATTGATAATAATAATCCCAATCTACAAATGATATCCGAATGATCCGAATAACGTTTTCGTATATTCGTAAATATTCGTATTTCGTAGCCAAATTATGAAATCTCCCATCGTAAACATTGCAAAAAAAGTGTGTCCAGCGGTAATTAGCGTTGTGGCCTCGAAAAATCTTCCAAAAGTAGAAGATTTTTACAGTTTCCCGTATGGCGGCAAAGAATACATCATGCCCATGGTCCAAAAAGACGGTTCTAGCGCAGTAGAAAAAACGCAGATCGGCGGGGGATCAGGATTTATTATTTCTCGCGACGGCTATGTCTTAACCTCTAATCACGTGGTAGCCGACACCAGCGCAGACTACACTGTCATTATTGACCCAACCCACAAATACCCGGTTACGGTATTAAGCCGCAACCCCATTAACGACATTGCTGTTTTAAAAATTGAGGGCAAAAATTTCCCCTACATTGATTTATTTGATTCAGACAATATCCAAATCGGCGAAGATGTTGTTGCCATCGGAAACGCCTTGGGCGAATTTACCGACACCTTGTCAGCCGGGATTGTTTCTGGCCTGTCCCGATATATTACCGCTTTTGGCGGAATGAACAATCAAATGCAAAATTTACGGGGATTAATCCAAACCGATGCCGCTATCAATCCGGGAAATTCCGGGGGTCCCTTGGTAAATATGAAGGGCCAGGTTATCGGGATTAATACCGCTATGATCATGGGAGCCCAAAACATCGGCTTTGCCATTCCGATTAATTATGCCAAAAAAGATTTGCATGAATTAAAAAAATTCGGAAAAATCGTGGTGCCGTTTTTGGGAGTAAAATACGTAATTATTTCCAAAGAAATGGCCAAAGCCAACAAATTAACTGTAGAAGACGGGGCATTAGTGGTAAGAGAAGCATTAGGAGAATATCCGGTCATTAAGGGGTCGGCCGCAGACAAAGCCGGCATAAAAGAGTTTGATATTATTACCGAATGCAATGGCGAAAAAATCACCACCCAAAACCCACTAAACAACATTTTGCAAAAATGCAAAATCGGCCAAGAAACTGACTTTAAAGCTTTAAGAGACGGCAAAGAATTAACGCTTAAAGCAATTTTAGAGGAAAAATCTTAACAATTTTGCATAGTATGAACAAAAAAAATACGCTAATCGTTATTGGAGCCGCGGTCATAGTAACAAGCCTGGTTTGTATGGTCATTTTCTTTACGGTAAATACCAAAAAAACCATGCTAAATAACGCCAAGGAAATCGGCTTAACCTGCCAAGCAAAATATCCTCATAGCACCGATGATTTTAAAAATTGTTATTACTCAGAGAATCAAAAATCATATAATCAAACTCGCCAGAAACAAACCCTTATCTCTTTCTTGGCTTTTGGCCTGCCAATCATATTTTTCGGAGGTGTTTTAATTTATACACTCATGGTGCAAAGAAAAAAACAGCAATAAGTTTTCCGTCCAAGGCGGGCCAGCCTCGGATTGGCAATAAAAAAAGAAGACGATTTTCAGGTCGTCTTTTCGGTTGCCGCAAGTTATTCTCCGGCCAATACATCAATGTTTTTAGCAAGAAGAGTAAGAGAAACGGGTTTGTCCAAAAGGACATCTGCCCGATGTTCCGCAGGCGGCGTTGAGGTAATCATAATGACTGGCATGTGAGGATTTTTTTCCTTGATCTTTGCAGTTAATTCTATGCCATCCATTTTGGGCATCACACAATCAGTAAGAACCAAATCAACATGATAGCTGTTAAACAGGCTTAATGCCTCCCTACCATTTGTGGCTAATAATACCTGGTGGTGTTTTTTTATCAAGAATTCTTTAAAAATCGTTCTCAGATAATCTTCGTCATCGACTACTAAGATCCAGGCCATGATAAAGCCCCTTATGTTAAGGTGCGACTGTTAGAAACAGTCTCATCCTAACAAAAAGGAGAAAATTGTCAAATTCGCCGCACCGCCCTACTTACTACAACTGTACCTTTGAAAATTGATAAGCCCCAACAGCAAGAATCAATATTGAAACCCCGAATAAAACGCCTAAACTTAATAAAGGAGAAAAAACATACACTCCGCTAAAAGCCCCTCGCAGGCCATCAACCCCATAAGAAAAGGGATTAATTCTGGTAATAACATCCAGCACCGAGGGCAAATTTTTTATCGGAAAAATAGCTCCGGAAAGATAAAACAACGGCTGGACCAAGAAGTTAAAAATAAGGGGAAACCCCTGCATATCGTCAAGCCGGGCGGCAATCGCTGCTCCCAGCGCCGAGGCAAGAATGGCAACTAAACATAAAAATAAAAAGGCCAGTGGCAGGCTCGCCAAATGTGGCCGAAATCCCGCAACAAGACTGATTAAAAATACCAAGATTCCCTGAATCATGGCTACGGTTGCCCCGCCCAAGGTTTTTCCTAATAAAATTTCAAATCGGGAAACCGGCGCCACAAAGGTTTCTTTTAAAAAGCCGAATTGCTTGTCCCAGATAATTTCAAGGCCCGTAAAAATAGAAGTAAATAACACCGACATCACAATAATTCCAGGGGCTAAAAACTGAATGTAATTTCCCGCTCCTGCTTTGGCGTAAACCGGGCCAAATCCAAAACCGATAGCCAGTAAAAAAATAATCGGCTGCCCCAAGGCGCCCACGATACTGGTTTTTTTACGTATGAATCTTTTTAATTGGCGCAGCCACAAAATATAAATTGCCGTCATAATTTGGCTACGAAATACGAATTTCATACGAATATACGAATCCAAAACGTCGCGTTTCTCATTCGTATATTCGTAAATATTCGTATTTCGTAGCGAATCACCTCATTAATTTATTAGATATCCTCATCTGATTCTTGCCCACATTGACCTCTTCTTCCCGAATCGTACTGCCCGTTAACGTGATAAAGGCTTCTTCGAGGTTTTTGGCCCCGGCCTTTTGAATAATTTCTTCAATCGTTCCAATAATAAGTATTTTTCCGTGATCAATGATGGCCACTCTTTGGGCGATGCGTTCAACTTCTTCCATGTGGTGAGTGGTAAAAAAAATGGTTACGTTTTCTTTTTTGTTGAGGTTATTAATATAGGTCCAAATGTGGTTTCGCGTTTGCGGATCAAGGCCGATGGTCGGTTCGTCCAAAAACAACACCGTGGGGCTGTGCAGGAGCCCGCGAGCAATTTCCAGTCGCCGCTTCATGCCTCCTGAAAAATTTTTAACATAAGCATCTTTGCGGTCGTATAATTCCACCAAGTTTAAAAGATCAACAATCCGTTTTTCATACACCTCCTTTTTTAGGCCATACAAAATGGCGTGAAACTGCATGTTTTCATATGAAGTTAATTCATTATCCAAACTTGGATCCTGAAACACAATGCCAAACGATTTTCGGGTCTGATGCGGATTTTCCATAACGTTGTGGCCATTGAGCAATATTTCGCCGGCCGTGGGCCTTAGCAACGTGGTGAGCATTTTAATGGTGGTAGTTTTTCCCGCCCCATTAGGACCTAAAAAAGCAAATACTTCGCCTTTTTTAACATCAAAAGAAATGTCGTTGACGGCCGTAAAATCGCCGTATTTTTTGGTTATATTTTTTATTTCAATAATATTCATAAAGGAGGGAGGAAAATGAAAATGTGAGCGAAAAATAAATGAAAATTTATTTTTCGCGAATGTTTTTGTTTTCCGACCGAGTGATTGAATATATAAATTATTTTAGAATTTATATATTTTCCATAGCCTATATTCTATTACATTTATAAAGCCTCTGCAACATCCCGACTATGGTGACATAATATCTTCTTTTGTGATCGCTTCTTTGGTGTAGTAATTAGAAGGATTCCAAAGCATATATCCATCAAAATCTTCTCCCATTGAATTAATAACCGCTTTTATTTCTTGTTTTACCATATCGGCATCATACAGAGCGCCCAAATCAAAATCTTGGATCCACGGCCTGATCTTGGCTAATGCAGTACGTGCCAACCCTGGATTTAATTTTTCATTAATTTTCGCATACACTTTCTGCCGGGCCAAAGCGCTATTTAACGAATAGGTGATGACTTGATAAGGATGGTCTGCCGGATTTTTATAGCCGATAAATCCCTCTGCATAGTGAGAAGGATAGATCATGGGGCATACATAATCAAAGTAACCCAGCGAATCTTCAAAAATCTGGCCAATGCCCATATCATCGGTATTGGTGGTAGTTTGGCCAAAAAGATCAGCCGATATTTTGGCATCAGGCAGGGATTCTCTCAATTTTTTAAAAAAACTTTTGATAATAATATGTTTGGGAATATTGCTGTCCCAAACCGGAAAGGCCACGTCATCCATATTGCCATCAGTGGGGAATCTTACATAATCAAAATTTATTTCATCAAAGCCGTGGCTTAGCGCATCTTTGGCAATTTCAATATTGTAATCCCAGACTTCTTTTGATGCCGGATCAACCCACGAAAGGCCATTGCTATCTTGCCATAACACCGGCAAAGATGAGTCTGTTGTTTTGGATTTGTCATACACTGCCAAGTTAGGGCGATGCTGTGCCAGCATAGGATCTTCAAAAACAGCTATTCTGCCAATGACATAAATCCCCTGATCGTGGAGTTTTTTAACAAGATCATTGACGTCAGGAATTTCCGAATGATAGGCTCGATATTCTTTGGCTTTTTTTGCACTTGTCTTGTAAGAAACAATGCCCGAGGCGTCTTTAACATCAATGACTACGGCATTAATTTGGGTTATTTTTAAAAGTTCATGTAAATAATTAAGATAATTTTTAGAACCAGCCGACCAGCCAGTAATATACATAGCTTTTAAAATATCGGGCGGGTTTTCTAATTTTTTTGATGATTTTTCTAAATTGACCGTTTCAATTGAATCTGAAACAGATGCGGCTTTATAAACAAAGTCTTTTGCGTTGACTTTATTTACTGCATACTGGTAGTTGCTAGCAACCATATCGGTAAAATTAAAAAGAGCGGGTAGTATTGGCACAAAGCAAAAGTATAACAAAAAAGGCAGGGCTAAAAAAAAGACTGCATAGAAATTTTTCTTCCTTGAAAATTCCATATCGCAGTTATTATAATTCAAATGAGACGAAAGTGAAAGATTAGAAAATTTTGCACTTGAGTCGAATGTAAAATTATATAAATAATTGCAATTATTTATATACCAAAAAATCACCATTTTAAAAAGAATAAAAAAACGGGCGGAGCCTTACATGAGACACACCCGTTAAAAATCAAATAGGACGAATACAATCGGTATTGGGAATCATTTCGCCAATTCCCATTTCTTTAATTTGTTGCTTGAGGCGCAAGCATTCGTCTTCGGGACCAACAACACAGGCCATACCGATTGATTCCTGTTTTGAGGCAAAGCGCAAACCATTAATTAGTAGCGGTTCCACTTGTTTGAAACATTGAATATAATCCTTGTCAAAAAACAGTGCCCAGCCAAATTGAACCATGTTTGGCCTCCTTAAAAGAACGAACTTCTCTGGAGCGGGTAAGGAGAGTCGAACTCCTGTCAACGGGTTGGAAACCCGTAGTAATAGCCGTTATACGATACCCGCAGTTGTAGTATATTTAGATCATCAAATTTGATCCAAACTAGATTTTATCCACCCCATTATTCGCCGATGAAGTCTTCTGCCAAATTCTTTTTTGCCGTAACTCCTAATACATAAGTGCATAGTTCCATATGGCAAGGTTTTCTTTTTCACCGTTAATTTATTAGTTCTCCGATCAATATAGATTGGAGCAAATTGTTTTTTATGAATTCCAGTTACTTTTGACCAATAATTAAGAGTATCTTCAATATCATTATCTGGATAACAATGGATGGCCGGACTAAAATTTTCATCTTTGAGTTTGCAAATTTCTCGGAACCATTTTATGGCGATTTTTATCATTTCTGGATTAGAATTAGAAAATCTGGTTTGTTCATATGCCTTACTTCCTTCCCCAAGATAAAGACCAATTCCTAAAAACCATAAATCGCGTTTTGTCATTTGGCCTAATTCTTTTTTTGCCAAAATCCTCATTTCCTCAATCTCATTTATTTTTTGACGGTGCTTAAAAGATGCAGATTTTAATTTTGCCAAACCTATTCTTTTGATAAGTTCTTTATTTGGAGAAAATGGAATTTTAGCAAGCCAATTACTTAACGTGCTTTTATTCACCCCTATCTTTCCACGAATCATATTATACGAATAGCCCTTTTTCCTATAATAAATAGCCTGTTCTTTAAGACTAGATGTTTCCATAGTTGTTAAGATTAAACCTACAACTATATTATAACAAATACTGTAAAGGGGTTCAAATTTAAGATCTAATCCTGGTGCTCTCGGTAGGAATCGAACCTACATTAAAAGGTTAGAAACCTTTCGTTCTGTCCATTGAACTACGAGAGCCTAATTACAAAAATGTTAGCATGATTTTCACCCTTTGACAAGATGCGTTTTTTAAGATAAGATCTATGCGGACGGGGTATGGTGCAACGGCAGCACGAACGGTTTGGGACCGTTTGATCTCGGTTCGAATCCGAGTACCCCGACAAAGTTTATGGCGGTCGTAGTGTAGTGGCCTAACACAGCGCTCTGTGGCAGCGTTAACGGCAGTTCGAATCTGCTCGACCGCCCCAAATTTTATCGGCAAAAACAACTATCTTTTCAAAGATAGTTGTTTTTGTTATAGTGGATGTAATATAGATATTAATTGGATATATTACATCTTATGAATACGTTCAGCGATCTTTACGAATTTATTAATCTTGCTCAAAAAAATAGGAAATATCCTGCCAATACTGCCCACGGAAGAAGGGCTGCTTTGAAGTTATTTGAAACCGTGCTTCATCCCGACGAACTGGAATCTTTAGAATTAGTAGAAGAACGTATGAAAGAAATTTACCTAAGTTTAATTAGCCGGCATAAAGATACTTTCAGCATTCAATCCTTAAATACCTACAAAGGAAGGCTGCTAAAAGTTATCCAAGACTATAAAAAATATGGCAGTGATACCGAAGCTTTTGCTCGTTGGGAAGCAAAAATCCGTAAATACAAACACAAGGGTATACATTTAGATAATAAGAAAGATACATATATATCTAAATCATCTACTCCAATTCACAGCCATGTGCATAAAATCCAGATATCCCTGCGAGACGGATCGAATTGCACCATAGAAGTGCCAGCCAAACTCACCAAAGAAGATACGGCTATCATTACCAAAATTATCGGATCTTTGGCCGATTAGATAAGGTGTGGAAAACTTTGCAAAACGAAAAATCACCCGATTCATCGGGTGATTTTTCGTTTTAATTTCTCAATCTAAAATTTTGTTTCTGGATAATTTTTAAATACTGATTTTCTGGATTTTCTTACTCGTTTTATGTTCCCTTTTGACAGCGATCTAAGCCATATAATAAACGGCATTCTTAATTTAAACGACCACTGCACGTCTTTTAAAAGAGGCCTTCTTTCTTGTTGGAATTGCGTAAGCAGGGCAAATGTAGCTTGCAGATCTGCCGGAGATAATTTATTATGCTCTATTAAAAATTGTTCTTTACCGATAATAGCATCTATCATGAATTTTGCTAAAATTAATATTTTTAAAAACCCGTCATACCGTTATTACTGGAGCCTTTCTTGCAAAGCATCATAGGCGGGTTTTGCTTTCATATCCTTGTCCCACAATAAACTAGTGCCATAAACCAGAGGATATCTGTCAGACCGAGTGGTAGAACCATACAAATCCGTAATTCCCCAAGTTGTGTAAGAAGTACAATTGGGTTCTTTGAGGCAAATATCCAAAGCAGTTACATATTGATTAATTTGTTCTTTTGGATCATCTCCAGTAACATCTATTTCTGATATGCGGGTTAAAAGGCCAAGTCCGGCCAACATTTTCATATGCTTTTTGAGCTGCCCGGCATTAATATAATCGCCATCACTATACACATGTGCTTCAAATCCAACGCCGTCTATAGGCACATTCCGTTGTTTAAGCCTTTTTATTAAAGCCAGCAGGGCATCCCAATGCTGTCCATCATTTTCAACTCCATAATCATTTAAATATAATTTTGCAGAAGGATCAATTTGGCGCGCCGTTTTAAATGCAAGATCAATATATTCTTCTCCCATAGCCTCAAACCACATATTCGGTTCTAGGCCTGTTTTTCCATTTTTATACAATGCATTTTTCTTAGAAAATGGTTCGTTAACCACATCCCACTCTGCCACCCTGCCCTTAAAATGGCCCACTACAGTTTCTATATGAGAAACCATAATTTCCTGCCGTTTTGCTTTGAGGCTTTTTGTCATCCAATCGGGAGTGCTTTTATCATAGACCAATGCATGCCCGTGCACGGCTATCGTATTTTTTAGCGCGATATCCACGAGTTGGTCAGCCGGTTCAAATACATAGGTGCCTGGTTTTGGGTGGATAAACTGGGGCTTCATGCTATTTTCGGGAGTTAGCATGCTAAATTGGCTCAGAGCCAAATTCCTATAGCGCTCGTCGGTAAATAAGACTGCGGTATTAACGGCAGTGCCAATGTTTAATTTTCGAAAACGAGTATTAGCAAGGTTACGCAAACTCATTGGATCAATTTGGCTAGCAACCATCGGAGGCAGTGGTATTATGTTAACTCTGCCATCTCCCAAAGCTTTTACATCTAACGAATTAAGCGTCCAACCATTGCTTCCGGCAAGGGCATCTGTTCCAAACCAAACCGTGCCATCGTCAAAGATATGATGGTCGGGCATCGTTATTAACAACTGTCCATCTACAAGAATATTAATTTGATCTTGCATGTGCTCTAGAGATAGCACAGTGATGGGAGCCAGAGAAACTGCCTGAGTTCTGATATCCATGGAATTTGACGAACTGCCGTCCCAAATACGCCCGGTAATAAGATTTTCCGCCGCATTGATGTCAATATTAATACTAGGAGGTTCCTGCCGCCACTGATCATACACGATCGGAGGATTTGCATACATTCTAAAAGAGGCTTGCTGATCTATTTGGGATAACACGGCTGTAATCTTAAAATCACCATTAACATTCAAATGCCAATTGGTATTTACCGGCGGGTTTGGCTGGCCCATTGAACCATCTTGATGAATAATAATCTGATTTACTGGCATAACATGGATGCCTTCGTCTACTGCTTGAGCTCCCGGAAAATACTGCCAATACTCACTTTGAAGCAAGGGGTCAGTGCTTCTATTGGCATATTGAATAAACCCAGGAACTGACAAAACAACCATTAAAAATGCTGCAAGAAACACGGTCCTTAACATCAACACAGCTAATGTAAGACATGAGGTTTCTCGTATATGTAAATGAGCTTCTTTCATAAAAAATTTACTTTATCGGAATTTACTTTGCAGGCGGCGGGGTAGTGGTATCGGGCAAGGTAATATTGATATCGGTAGTATTGGGATTTGGATTTGAATTATTCTGAATCATCGGCAAACCATACACAAAAAATAAAACAATTCCGGCGGCAATTACGATAATTAAAATAAGAACTGCCAGCAGATTAAAACCCGAATCTTCCGTGGCGATGGGATTATTGATTATAGTTGGCATATTTTTTTCACTTTCAATCGCGAAATGTCTTTGAGCTCTTGAGACATTTCGCGATTTAGAGTTTGTTAATTAGTGCTAAACGTGGACTGCACGGTTACGCTGACATTGCCCAATGCATCTTGCGCTTGGATAATGTAATAATAAGTCGTATTGGGGTGCAAATTGTTAACCGTCACATTCTGGCTTAATTGCGAATTTACTGCCATCATCATTGAGCCTCCGGTAATAGATGGTTCGGTAAAATTACCAATTGCTTCTGACAAGCCAAACGGGCTGGTGCTGTAATATACTTTGCCTCCGGCAAGTTCGGTAGTAGTCCAAGCAAAAGTAGCGGTATTATTGGTTTTTTGCACCGAGACATTGTAAATCGTTGGCGCGTACACATCAATACCGTAGCCTGCATTTATCACGTTATTGATTTTGGCAAGCGTTATCGGTCCAACAGCTCCCACGGGTAAAATTCCATAATTTATCTGAAACTGCACAACAGCTGCCCTGGTAAGCGCTCCATAATATCCTGTCACCCTGGCTTCTGGATAGATGTTGTGATCCGAAGCCAAGAAGGTTTGCAGATTCGTAACGTTGGCTCCGCTTGATCCTACGCCTAATTGATTATTAATCGGGGCAAAGACGGCAGCTTTTACTGATCCTGCCATCAATACCATTGATGCCAATAATATAAATGATGCTATAAAGAAGACCACATAACCATAATCGGTTTTTTTAAATGAGATTGTTTTGTTCATATTTTTGTATTTATTATTTATTAGTGAGTTTTTTTATTTCCTTTTAAGATTTGCTTTTCGACCTTTTTTTATTGACTAAACCATTCGTTCATTTGAACGTATCTTATTATCAGACGATCAAGGCTTAGTATTTCTTTCATATAAATACTTTGAATCACGAAATGCTCTTTGGAAAGCAAGTTTCGGGTATTTTTTCTAAATTTGGACTGCGAATTCACAAGAATTTTCAGGTTAAGACGCGAGGGTTACGGGCTTCGCCCGAACCCCCGTCTCCGGAGCCTTTGGCTAAGCCTGAAAATTCTATCGAATTCTCGCCCGCAAATTTAGAAAAAATACCTCGAAAGCATTTCGTGATTCAAAGTAAAAATCTTTTTTCTTAAAAATTACTTTAAGTGTTTTTAATTGGGAATATGTAAGAAAAGTAAATTTTAATGCATGATTTTTTACATAATTGAAAATTTCTTTTATGCGTTTTATACCAATATCCTTAATAATGCTTCTAGCAATTACATATTCACAAAACAGCAATGATGATATGAATATCACAAAGCCTGCGGGAGTAATTGAAAAAAGAAATACAGTGTCTAAAATAGTTTTCATATAATACTTTGAATTAACGCCCTAGTGCTTTTACAATAACCAGCAACACTACTGAACCAAGCAATGCCACTAAAAAGCTGTGAATATTAAAACCCGTTACTGGGCTCTTATCTAAAAATCCCATCAGCCAGCCGCCTATCACAGAACCTACAATCCCCACAATAATATCGAGGATTAGTCCTCCCGACGTTCCCACAATCATAGAAGCAACCCATCCTACCAAGGCTCCAAAAATAATGAAAATAATGATGTTCATAGTATTTTTTTTGTTTATTAATTAATACTAATTCGCCCTAGTTAACTTGCCCTAAAACATATTTTTTCTTGCATGCCGTTATCATAAACCTTCCCTGATGAACATTATATTAATACAACAAAAAATAACCCCTTTTAGGAGGGGTTGGAGTAATAAAAATATAATCTAATGTCGCAATTACATTTGCGTGTTTAATCGATATCCCACGCCATGCACCGTTTCGATTAATTTATGAACTCTATCTTTATCTATTTTGTTTCTTAATCTATTAATAAAAACATCCAGCACATTACTGAAAGAATCATAGTCAAAATCATATACGTTTCTCACCAAATCTTCGCGGGACAAAACGATGCCGGGGTTTCGCATAAAATATTCTAAAATACGAAATTCTTTTAATGTTAGTTTTATTTCTTGCCCGGCCCTTAACACTTTTTGAGTCGAAGCGTTTAAAACGATATCCGATACTTTTAATTCTGTAAAAAGGGCTTTTTTGGGGCGCCTGGTTATAGCTCTAATCCTAGAAAACAGCTCGGCAAATTCAAAGGGTTTTATTAAGTAATCATCGGCGCCGGCATCAAACAGAGAAACTTTGCTTTCCAAATTATCATTGGCCGTTAAAATTAACACTGGCGTATCTATATTCAATCTTCTCATTTCCTGGCATATTTGAAGGCCCGTTTTATTAGGCAACGTAAGGTCGAGGATGATCAAATCATACTCATTATAGGTTGACTGGATGCGGCCCAAAGCTTTCTGGCCATCGGATAAGTGATCCACGGCATAGCCCTTGGTTGTTAAACCATCTTTAATGATTTTCGCTAAAGCCTGCTCGTCTTCTACAATAAGAATTCTCATATTTTATAAATTTGAATTACGATACAACCTTATAACTTTACACCGTAAATTTTCCCTTTACCTTATCGATAATAGCGCCCAAACTCCAATCAAGCTTAACCAAATAATCTGCTGGCTGATTTTCACTGACGATTCTCCTGATCCTTTTTTCTTCTGCAGACAAATTAGTTAGAAGTATCACCGGCACGGTCTTGCCCCAGATACTGCTTTTGCGTAATTTTTGCATCATGGTTAGACCATCCATGATAGGCATTAAAATATCAAGTAAAATAAAATCTGGCTTCTCTTTGATTGCAACCTCAAAACCCTCTTGACCATTGCTGGCTTTCAATACCAAAAATCCCTCCTCGCTAAATCGATCAGCGTATACGTTCAGTAAGGGAAGTTCATCCTCGACAATTAATATCGTTTTTTTATTATTGACCATAGAATTATTATATTATTAAAAAATTATGTTAAGCTACGCTATGTTGTTTTTTGATACCAGGCAATGGCACGGTAAAATAAAAAATAGTGCCCTTTTTTTCTTTCGACCAAAACCATACATCTCCTCCAATATGATTTAAAATTGATTTGACAATATAAAGCCCGAGTCCCGTACCATCGGTATAGTGGTTGCGCGCATTTTCTGATCTAAAAAACTTATTAAAAATCTTATCTTGGGCATCCTTGGGAATACCACAACCATCATCAGAAACGCTAACAAGCAGACTATCTTCTTTTATAATATTATTATGTATTTTTTCATTTTTTTTCACCTTTGAGCTTTTTATCGATATTGCGCCTCCTGAAGAGGTGTATTTAATGGCATTGGAAACTAAATTAGAAAAAACCATTCCGAGCAATAGTGCATCAATAGATATAACATGCTTTGATTGATGATAGTGCTCCTGCAAGATGATGTGCTTTTCTTTTAAATTCACCCTTAACTCTTTGATGCCATTTTTTAAAAAAGCAATGATATCTACCGGTGCTAAATCCATAGAAAAAATACCCATTTCTATCCGAGAAATGTTGAGCAAAGTATTGATAACATTAATAATTCTCTGATTGGCGGCATTTACTTCATTAATATACTCTTTCTGTTTTGATGTGGTAACGCCGCCGCTTTTGCCCAGCAGCATCTCCACATATAAACTGATAATGGTGGCGGGAGTTTTAAGCTGGTGGGAAGCAACTGATATAAATTCGCTTTTTGCTTTATCGACTTCTTTTTCTTGACTAACATCCCGGAAAACAATAACACAACCGATTAATGCCCCCTTGGTGTACCGTATCGGTTCAGCCGAATCAGCCACCGGAATTTTAATACCATTTTTTTTAATCAGCAGCGTATTATCAGCCATCGTAGTCTTTTGGCCGGTTTTCATGGCTTTGGCAATAAAATCTTCAACCGGTTTACTATCAATTTCTCTTACAAATTTTATGACACGATTATAATGTTTTCCAATAACCTCATTGGCAGAAAAACCGGTCATAGCCACGGCCTTACGATTAAACAATATTACCTTGCCTTCTTTATTGCAGGCCATAACTGCATCTCCAATAGAAGCTAAAATCGCCTTTTTTTCTACGATCGTAATAGCAAGTTCTTCGGCTTTAAGGTTAAGATTCCCTACGGTCAACACCAGCTTGCGTCGAATATGTTCTCTTTCCTTGGCGATTACGGCAAGTTGTTTAGCTTTCAGACGAAGCGCCCGTGCTACCACTGCTAGTTTACGTCTAATACTTTCTTTTTCTTTTGCTGTCACGGCAAGTTTTTTGGCAGTTACCACTAGTTTGCTCCTAATGCTTTCCTTTTCGTTGGCAATCAAAGCAAGCTGCTGAGCCTTTAGGCGAAGCGCTTGTGCTGTTATCACCAGTTTTCGCCTTATAGCTTCCCTTTCTTTAGCCAAGAATTTAAGCCCTAAGATGGTATTTTTTGACTGGGAAACAATAGTTTTTTTATTCATCCGTATAATATAAAAAGTTAATCACTCACCGTAATAATTAATGATACTTATCCCATCATTAATTTTTTATTAACTAATAACATACCTATATTTTAACAATATAGGTATGTTGCAAGCATACGCTTATAATCAACATAATGATATAGCTGGATTTATCCCAACCAAAAAACCGCTTTCTACGGTTTTTTGGTTGGGTAAAATTAATCTTTCAATCGATACATTAGCGCTTCAGCGATATGCTCATGTTGGATATTTTGGGCGCCGGCCAAATCGGCAATCGTACGGGCAACTTTTAAAATCCGGTGGTAGCCCCGCGCCGATAACTTACCGGAATCAACATATTTTTTTAACAGTTCTTGGCTTTTTGCATCATGCCCACAGTATTTTTTTATCTGGGGGATTTGCATTTCAGAGTTTACCAATATTCCATCATTAATAAATCTCTCCTTTTGTATTTGGCGGACTTTTTCTATCTTTGCTTTCATCGGAGCGGAAAGATTTTCGCTACTTGAAGTATCTGCCAATTTTTCATATTTTACCGCCGGTAGTTCAATAAAAATATCAATTCTATCCATTAAGGGTCCTGAAAGCTTTCTTTTATACATAGAAACTTGCGAAGGTGAACAAATGCAAGGTTTTTCCGGACTATTTAAAAATCCACAGGGACAGGGGTTTGAAGCTCCAATTAACATAAAGCGACTGGGAAAGGTAAGCGTGCCTTTTGACCGCGAAATGGTAACCTTGCCCTCTTCAATGGGCTGGCGCAAAGATTCCAGTACATCCCGATGAAACTCCGGGAATTCATCTAAAAATAGTACGCCTCGATGCGCCAAAGTAATTTCTCCGGGGCGAAGAGGAGTACCTCCGCCCAGCAAAGAAGCCTCAGAAGCAATGTGATGAGGGGCGCGAAACGGTCTTTGGTTTACCATCGTTTGGTTTTCTTTAAGCAGCCCTGCGACGCTATAAATTCTGGTAACCTCCAAAGCTTCCTGAAAATTCAAGGACGGCAAAATTGAAGGAAGGGCTTTTGCCAACAAACTTTTGCCTCCGCCCGGTGGCCCTGAAAAAAATAAATTGTGGGCGCCGGCGGCGGTAATTTCGAGTGCCCGCTTAGCATATTCTTGCCCCTTGATCCAACTAATGTCAACGACACCTTCTAGCGATGCCAAGCCAGAATCTTGGCTGGGTGCAAAAGCTTCGATCTTAATTCTATTTTCTAAATAACCGACTGCTTGGGCTAAAGATTCAACACCAATAACTTTCACTTCTTTAATCAACGAGGCTTCGTTGGCGTTTTGCTTGGGTAAAATAATCTCTTTAATGCCTTGTTTTTTGGCCAGTAGCGCAAAAGAAAGAGCCCCTTTGATAGGGCGTAATTTTCCATCAAGCGACAGTTCTCCTAAAAAGAGGCGATGTTCCGGATTAAAACTGGTTTGTTTGGAAGCAATTAAAAATGCCAATGCAATTGGCAGATCATACAAAGAACCTTCTTTTTTCAAATCGGCTGGCGCCAGATTTACTAAAATTTTAAACGTCCGCTGGCCGGGAGACAATAATTTAGAACTTTTAATTGCGGACTCAATCCGTTCTTTTGATTCTTCAATAGCCCGATCTCCCAATCCGACAATCGTAAAAGAACGTAAGCCCTGGGATACATCCATTTCTACCTCAACTAATTGGGCATCTAATCCCACAATGGTGGCTGATAACACTTTGCTTGGCATATATTTTTTACCTTAAATTACGAAATGCTTTCGCAGAATTTCAAGGTTTTTTAGCTTAATTCAGAGTTGATACTACCACAAAACAAAAAACTAATAAACAATATGCTGTACTTTTTGCAATTGCAAAAAGTACAGCATCAGCATCTTGGAATTAAATGAGTTACAATCTTTTGTTCCTAATTCGCAAGCTATTGGCAACAACGCTTACACTGGAAAACGCCATTGCCAGCCCCGCAAAAATCGGATTTAAAAGCCAGCCGAAGAGGGGATATAGCAAGCCGGCGGCAAGGGGAATACCAGCCAAATTGTAAATAAACGCCCAAAAGAGGTTTTGCCTGATTCCGCGCATGGTGATTTTTGAAAGCTTAATGGCTTTGACGATTTTTGAAATATCGCCATGCAAAAGAGTGATTCCCGCAGTTTCTATGGCAATATCAATACCTGTAGCCATGGCAATTCCCACATCTGCTTGAGCTAAAGCAGGCGCATCATTAACCCCGTCTCCGGCCATGGCCACCACAACGCCCCCTGCTTGCAATTCTTTAATTTTTTTTAATTTGTCTTCCGGCAACACTTCCGCTATTAGCTTATCAATGCCGACTTCTTTGGCGATGGCATTGGCGGTATTTTTATCATCTCCAGTGAGCATGAGAGTTTTAATGCCAAGCTTGTGAAGATTTTTTACCGCCTCAAGTGATTCTGGTTTTATAATATCCGTAACCATAATAACGGCAATAATTTCTTTTTTTGTAGCTAATATAATCGGTGTTTTGCCCTGTACAGTTTCTGGTTCAATGCTTTTAGCATCAAAAGAAATTTTCAAATCAGCTATGAGTTTTGCATTTCCGGCAAAATATTCAGTATTGTTTATGGTTCCCTTTAATCCTTTGCCTTTTATGATTTCGAAATCTTCAGAATTTTTGAGTTCTATATTTTTTAATCTTGCATATTCTATAATCGCCCGGGCAATGGGATGTTCTGATTTGCTTTCAAGTCCGCCAAGAATTGAAACCACTTCTTTATCATCCATCTTCGAGAAATTTTTAATGCTTGCCAGCTCCGGCCTTCCCTTAGTGATAGTCCCCGTTTTATCCATAACCACTATAGTTACTTTATGAAGTTTTTCTAAAGTTGCTGCATCTTTAATTAAGATACCTTCTCTGGCCCCCTTGCCAACTCCAACAATAATGGCGGTGGGCGTTGCTAATCCCAAGGCGCACGGACACGCAATTACTAGCACTCCGACAAATGAAGTTAATCCAAATGAAAGAGCCTGTGAAAAACCTAGGTAATAAGCACCAACCGTAAGCCAAGCCAAAAGAGAAACAAAAGAAATAACGAGTACGATTGGCACGAATACGCTTGAAATGTTATCGGCCAGCCCTTGAATGGGCGCCCGGCTTCCTTGCGCTTCTTGTACCATTTTTACAATATGGGCAAGCAGTGTTTCTGAACCGACTTTTGTCGCCTTAAAGGTAAAAGCGCTATTGGTATTAATCGTACCAGCGATTACCGTATCTCCCATTTTTTTCTCAACTGGCATGGGTTCACCAGTAACCATGGCTTCGTCAATAAAAGAACTGCCCTTTGTAATAATGCCATCAACCGGAATTTTTGTGCCAGGTTTTACCATAATAATATCTCCGTGCATCACTTGGCTTACTGGCACTTCTTGCTCTTTTCCGCTTCTTATTACTAATGCATTTTTTGCTTGCAAATTAAGCAGCTTTTCTATGGCATCGCCAGTTTTTAACTTTGATTTTGATTCTAAATATTTTCCGAGGGTAATAAAAGCAATAACTACAATCGCGACATCATAATAAGTATGGCTTGTATTAATAAATTGCTTTAGTGGTTCTTCAAAAGCCATCACAATAAAACTGTAAAGAAAAGCTACTGACGTGCCTATGCCAATTAACGTATCCATATTTGCTTTTCCGTAGCGGAAAAAACGGTACATACCCAAAAGGTAGGGCTTGCCAACTACGAAAAGCATGTAAGTAGCCATAATCGGCAGTAAGTGATGAAAAAATTCACTGGTCGTATAATTCATTGTGGGAATTAGCTTGAATTGCGCTAACATATCCCAACCCATAATAAATATACTGATGGCGGCCAGTGGAATAGCCGATATTACCAGATTTTTTTGCTCTGCAATTTCTTTCAACTTTTCTTTCTTTGATTGGCCCATTCCAGTATGAGCCATATGTTCATCAGCAGGCATCCCCATGTGCTCTGCCAACATTCCCATTTCGTGATCCATTGGCATCATAATTGAATAGCCCAAAGGTTCTATTTTTTTGGAAAGTTCTTCAGGGGTTACCTTTGATTCATCAAAAGAAATGTTAGCAGTTTCTGTAGCATAATTAGCTTCCACCAAAACAACTCCTTCAATTTTCTTGAGAGTCATTTCTATAAGGCTCGAACAAGACGCACAGTGCATTCCTTTAATGTTAAAAGTTTTTGAGATCATATAATTCAAAGTAAAATTAATTATTCACTTGCACGGTCCCGCGTACCATAAACATAGGACAGCCAAATTTATACGTGCCTGGATTTTGCACGGTAAATTCTGAAACGGTAACCTGACCTTGATCGGGATTTAAATAAATCGTGCCATTCCCAAAACCCTTAGGAATAATTGCTCCGCTATCGCAACCTGGCTGACCAGATGAGGTAATTTCCCAACGCACCGGAACTCCAGCTTTTATGGTAAAATATTCTGGTTCATACCTATCAGCAAAAACAGTCATTTTAATTACCTGTTTTCCATCAACTAAAGAAATGTCTCCATTACCGCCCGACTTCTGGCTTACTGGTTGATTAGCGCTGGGCTTTAAAAGAATATAGCCGGAAATAAGTATAGAAATTATGATAGCGCCGATTGAGAGATTTTGTATAAACTTACTATTTTTATTCATAAGACCTCTTGCAAAATTAGGCTTCGTGCGAAAATACAGACTTTGCGGGCGAAAAATACGATAGAATTTTTTAGTTTACCCTCTGCGGTAAGCTAAAAAATTATTGCGTATTTTTCGTCCAAAGGCTTTATTTGCAGTAAAGCCTTATTTTGCAAGAGGTCCACATGTAATGTTAATAATTTTATCATTCTAATTGAGACCAATGAATCCCAGCGCATTCATTTGATTATAGATATTCCAAAGAGCAAAGAACAAAACCAAAAAACCTGCGACTCTGGAAAACGTCAAAGCAACATGGGGCTTTGAGAAAAACTTTACACTCGATATTCCAATTACCAGTAGCATGGGGGCTGTGCCTAAGGCAAAGAATCCCATAATTAAGGAACCCTGCAAAAAACTTCCTGATAATAAGGCAATCGTTTGGGCGGTAATGGTAAATCCGCAGGGCAGAAAAAAAGTTAAAACGCCCATAACAAACGGCATATATCTTCCCTGGAAATTTTTCTCGTCAGCGATGCTTCGGGTAATGAATTTTGGCAATCCTAGCTGGAAGTGCCGAAAAGCTTTTACCTCCAGCATTTGAAGCCCTAAGCCAATCATAAATAGAGAAACAGCAATTACTAGCCAGACAGTTAAGGTAAATGAAAGCGCTAATCTGCTTCCAATGAGTCCCAAGATGCCACCAAAAATTCCGTAGGACACGATCCGACCAACATTAAATAATATATGAGGCTGCAACTTTTTTAATGAAGAATCAGTGTGCGAATATAATTCATTCCATTGCTTTGAAAGTGATAGCACCATGCCACCTACAAGGGCAGCGCAACTGGATAACCCAGCTACTAATCCGAATCCGAAGAATGAGACGGCGGAAGATTTTGAATTGATATTAAAGAGTCCGGATATTCCCAAATTGTCCAACAACAAGAAAATCATAATAATACCTATAGCGATGGCAAATCCAAATAATGTAGAGTTTTTGGTGCTCTCTTTCTGATTTGAATCTTCTGTGGCTAAAATGGGGTTTTCAAAAAAGACATAGCTATCCTTTTTAAAAATATCGTTTAATATATGTATAGTTGGTTTCTCGCCTTCGTATTCAACAGTTGCTTTTCCATCAACCGTAGAAGCATCAACAGCTTTCACCCCAGGAATCTCCAGCAGTTTCTTTTCAATCAAAACTTCGCAGGCCGCACAGTGCATTCCTTTTACAAAATAAATATGTTCGCTATTCATGTTATTTGTTAAATAAGTTAATCACTTTAAGAATTTCCTGAATCATGGCCTGTTTCTTTTTTTCGTTTTTGCTGGCCATCGCATCTTTAAAACACATGTTTAGATGGTTTTCCATCAGCATTTGATGGGCGGACTTTAAAAGCCCCAAAACCGCTAAGTTTTGTTGCATAATATCAATACAATATGTATCCCCCTCAACCATTTCTATAATCTTTGCAATAGAGCCTTGGGCTTTCTTAAAATTAATCAATGCTTTTTGCTTGTTTTTTGAAATCATGGTTATAGTGCGTTAATCATAATAATACCTACCCCCTAGGTATAAACAAAGTATAGCAAGTTGCAAAATTAAGTCAAACAAAAAAGCCAAGATTCTGCTTGACTTGCGATTTATTAACTTCAAGCTCTGAATTACGAAACTCCCATTGCAAAGAATTTTCGGAGCTTTTTCTTCAAAAGAGTTTCTTAATTCAGAACTTCAAGAGAATGCTTTCTTATGTTATTTTTGGGCAGTAAATGGGTTTGGGAAGATTGAAACTGTTTTAGTTTCAATCTTCCCAAATAATATTGGTTACGTCGGGATTGCGTAAATCAGTTGAGACTCGTAACCTCGCCACCGTCCCGCGTAATCAGCGCCCGAAGAACAATGATGTCCACACCATCCCTGAGAAATGACACATGTCCATCCATGAACAGCACGTTCGCCCCGCCCGGATGGAAACTGAAGATCTCGTTATTGAGACCACAGTCATGGACATTCCACGGGCAAGTCGGCGGGCCACCGAAGGGGTTATTATTGTTGTTGACCTTCCGGGAGACGCCGGAGGCACTATCAGGCTCGGCCCATCGCCACGCCTTGCGAGACGTGCCGGTAATCGGGTCTAGGTAACCACCAGAAGCTTCGGCAAACTTTTCGCCGCGCCCCACATCTTCGTACACCGCCATGCAGTTGGAGGTCCCGTCGGTAATACTCCCGACGGTGGATCCACCAAAAAAGATGTCGATGGTGCCCTTAGTCGGGTCGAGGTGAAGTTTCTTGTTGGGAGCGACGGTGCCATCTCCCGAGGCGTATTCGGTGTAAAGGGCAATGGGGTAGGGATCGCCGCACAGTGCCGCCTTTTTAAGAAAGGCGTCACCCCCTTTCTCCACGCCCGCCGGCGTAATATCCGTGTAAGGACAAGTTGCGTAGTCCACGGTCCCGAATCCCGGCGAGTCCCTTCCCGTACCCGAAATCGGGTTTGAAGGACACAGATAAGGCGGAATGAGGCTGCTGGCAGCCGTGATGTTAGGGGCGGTTTCGTTGTAGCGCCTGGTAAGAGTGTACTGCTTGTACAATGGATCCTGTTCCATGTAGGGCAGGATCAGCGTGAAAAACGACTGGTAGTCCTGGGTCTTACGCAGAGCTCCGGTCACATCGTTTAAGATGTGTTCACCGGCGCGAGGGAATTTGCTCTGAGCAGTCTCGAAGCCATGGAGCGCCAGGCCCATCTGCTTGAGGTTGTTGGTGCACTTGGCCCGGGCCGCGGCCTCACGCACCTTCTGGACGGCCGGCAGAAGCAGACCGATCAGAATGGCGATGATGGCGATGACGACCAGAAGCTCGATCAGGGTGAAGGCCAGACGCAGAGGCTGCCGATTCATGACTTTCTCCTGTGCTAGTTTTCGCCTGCTTTGGATTAAAGCGGGCAAGGCGTAGCTGCCTGTTGTCAAGGAACAAAAATTGACAACGAGTGTTGTCAATTTTATTTCCCTGGCAATGTGTGCCTCCTAAAAGGTAGTTTATAATGTAACATGTTAGAATATGTATTACTTCTTGCTCTAAAACCGCGGGCGTAAGGCCTCGATTTTCTATTTACTCTCATTGCACTTCATGCAAAGCCTTGCTTCAGGGCAAACCAATAATCTTTTTTCTTCAATGGCTTTACCGCACTTTTCGCAGACCCCATATTCATGGTTTGCTATTTTTTCCAAAGCGGCGTTGACGTCTTTTAGTTTTGATTCAAGACTGTGTTCAAGCGATAACAAGTTATCGTATTCTTCCATTTCATCGGCTTTTTCTTCCATATCAGTATCTTCGGCCGTGATTTTTTTTGCATCCCAATTGCCTTCTACATTTTTATCTTTCGTAGCAAACGTTTCCAATTCTTTCTCTAAAGACATTTTTTCTTTTTCTAAATTCTGTTTTAATGTTTCAAGTAATTCTTTTTGCATTATTAGGCGACCCCAATCTACAAATTACATCCGAATCATCCTAATACGTTAACGTAATTCGGAACATTCGGATGCGAATTCGGATTATTCGGATCGCTGATTATTTTTTTCCGCCGCAATCCATCGCTCAACATCTTCCATAAATTTAAGCCTTTGTTTTTCTTCGATCTGGGTTGATTGTGCCAATTTTTCCATAGCCGCTTTTGAACTTTCAGCAAAAGCGGGATTGGCAGCAAGCGGCGCTTCTTTTATATGCTGCTTTGGTACTGGTTGAGGCTTTACGGGCGTTTTTAATGCCTGATTTTCTCGGGGGACCGGGACCGAAACTTCCGGCTTTTTTACCGGCGGTTTTGGATCCTGGCTTCTTGCTAAAATGCTATCGTACAAAGCCTTCAGGGAATTATCAACACCTGTCATTTTTGTTTTGATAGTATCCTTTGCCATTTGCGACTGCTTGCCGCTTTCATCAAGGCTTTTGATAGTATTTTCCAGCTTTGCCAATTCGGTTTCTATAGACCACTGTTGTTTTTCTTTATTTTGCTGCTCTTCTTCTTTTGCTAATTTCTCTTTTTGCAAGGCTTCTTTTTCGGCCGGCAAGGTGCTCGCCGTTTCTTTATTTTCTATTGCTATATATTCTTCTTCAAGCTTTTTTATTTCTTGCATCACGCTCTGTAATTTTTTCTGCCAACTTTCTTTTTGCACTAAGATCTTATTTTTTTCTAGCATCAGTGAAGGATCGTTGCCGGCATCCGGTGAATTGATTTGATTTTTTAAATTAGATAATTGCGATTGGAGTAAAAATATCTGCTGTTTTTCGGCTTCGGTTGCCAAGGCCTTGGCTCTTGCTTGGGTGTCGTTGGGTTGCCCGGCGCTTTGCATTGGACTTGCTGGCACTTTAACTGGGACAACGGGTGCAATTGGCGGCACAGGCTTTTGGTTTTCCTTTATTTGATTTTCTCTTAATACAGGAGCTGGGGGTTTTTCCCCATTAGTAGAATCTGCGGATTCACTACGGGGCTTTGCTTCGCTTGCTTCTTTTATTATAACCTCGGGCTCTTTTTTAATAATTTTTGGCTCAGTTAGCTGGCCTGCCACTTTGGGTAGAGCTTCGGTTTGCACGATTTGCGCAACAGGTTTTGCAATCGGCTGGATATTGCTTATTTTTTGTTTCTCCCGCAAAGAATCAGCTTCCCGGAGCCTAGCAAGGTCCTTTTTCATCGTCCTGATATTGCTCCTTTGCAACAAATCTTTTGTCGGTGATTCTTTTACATTAACTACCATTGGTCTCCGCTGAAATTACGCTGATAACAACGCTGATATAACGCCGAAACGTTCAGCGTAAATTCAGCGTAAATATCTGCGTTAATTCAGCATATTATTTCTTGGGCTTAAACCCCGCATCAATGGCCGAAAGATTAATTCTTCCCAAATCGTCAATTCCAATCACTTTTACCGGAATAACATCCCCTTCCCGCACCACATCTTTGACGCTTTTAATTTGATTTGGCACGAATTTAGAAATATGCACCAAGCCCGATTGGCCGGGAATCAAATCAACAAAAGCCCCAAAATCCATAATTTTCCTGACAGTTCCCTGGAATACCTCTCCAACTTCAACTTCTTTTACCATGCCCTTGATTCTATCTACGCAAGACTCAACCAGCATTTGGTTTTGCCCGGTAATAAACACCAAGCCCGAATCTTCAATATCTATCGCAACATCAAATTCTTCAATCAGCTTATTAATAACAGCTCCCTTGGGCCCAACCACTTCGCCAATCTTAGAAGGGTTAATCATAAATGAAACTATTTTTGGAGCATGCTTTGAAAGATTTTTTCTTGGCTCGGGAATCTCTTTAGTTATTATATCAAGAATTTTTAATCTTGCATCTTTTGCCTTTTCCAAAGCTTCTTTCATAATATCATAATTAATGCCATTAATCTTAATATCCATCTGAATGGCGGTAATTCCGTTTTTAGTGCCAGCCACTTTAAAATCCATATCCCCAAAGTGGTCTTCCGGCCCTTGAATGTCAGTCAGCACTTTATACTTTCCCGATGTTTCATCTTTGGCAAGACCTATAGAAATACCCGCGGCCGGGCTTTTAATCGGCACTCCGGCATCCATCAAAGCCAAAGTAGCCGCGCACACTGAAGCCATCGAAGTAGATCCATTAGAAGACAACGCTTCGCAAACAATTCTAATAGTATAAGGAAAATCTTTTGGATCGGGAATTAACGGTAACAGCGCCTTTTCTGCCAAATGGCCATGGCCGATTTCGCGCCGCTTTGGGCCGCGCATAAATCCGGTTTCGCCCGTAGAAAAGGGGGGGAAATTATAATGGAGCATAAACCGCTTTTTACCGATAATCTCCATGCCGTCTAATAATTGCTGGTCGCCAGGCCCGCCCAAAGTTAAAATCGATAATACTTTGGTTAAACCCCGGTGAAACATGGCACTGCCATGAGTCCTTGGTAACAGCGCAACTTCAGCGGTAAGATTTCTGATTTGGTCAGACTGCCTGCCATCAGGCCGCTGATTTTTTTCTATAATATTCCTGATAATAATCCGTTCCATTTCTTTTTCAAAAAATGGCAGGACTTGCTTTTCCTTCCCTTCATTGGGATATTTTTCTTTGATAAATTTAGTCAGTTCATCGCGCAAAGCTTCGGCCGCGCCAAGATTTTTTTCACCAGCAGAAGCCTTAGTAATTGCATCGTCTAATTTAGTTCCTAAAAATTCGGTAATATCGGCGTGGATTCCGGTTTCTACCGCCGGATTAAATTCAACTTTTTTATTGCCGATTTTTTGCGCAATCGTTTTTTGAAAATCAATAATGTTTGAAAGCGCCTCTTTGGCAAATTCAAAAGCTTCCAGCACCTGCTCTTCAGAAGCTTCGCGGCCGGCCATTTCTATCATGTTAATTAAAATTTCGCCATCGTGCTTTATGGCCGAAAGAGTTAATTCAAATTGGCTTTCTTCCCGCTGTTTGTAGGTAGGATTTAACACAAATTCTCCGTTTACCTTTCCCACTTTTATTGCTCCCAATGGCCCATTCCAAGGAATATCAGAAATAGCCAAAGCGCACGACCCGGCAATCATGCTAATGATATCCGGATCATTTTCACCATCAAACGACATGCAGGTGGCAATAATTTGGATTTCTTTTTTAAAATCCTTCGGGAAAAGGGGACGCACCGCCCGGTCAATCATACGGCTAGTTAAAATAGCTTCATCTGAAGGCCGTGATTCGCGCTTTAAAAATCGCGAACCTAAAATCTTCCCGGCGGCATAAAACTTTTCTTCGTAGTCTACGGAAAGCGGGAAAAAATCTTTGTCATCCGTATTTTTTTGGCTCATTTGCGCTGTAGCAAAAACAGCGGTTTCGCCCAGGCTCACCAAGCACGAAGCCGAAGCTTGCTCGGCCCAGTTCGTAAGTTGGATTTTAAGCGTTTTATCGCCTATCGGTAACTCAAATGTATCTTTGATCATTATTTGAAACCTTATCAAATAACTCCCTTTCTACTGCAATTTCCATATTTTAGCTGCAAATTGCCCAAAATTCGTCAGCTTATCGACTTTGCTGATAAGCTTCCTCATTTTTTGCAATTTTCGCTATAAAATCTGAAAATTTCGCTACGAAAGTTAGTTACTAGCTAAGGTTTTATGCGACACCAATCACTAATCACACACTAATTTACAAATACGTTATATAACGTATCGGCGTATTAGGGTGTCATTGGTAAGTTGTATCGCTTATTATTTATTTTTTAATTTTTATTATCTATCAAAGTATTGTTTGGATTTTCCGGTACAATAATTTGATTTTCCATATTAAGCGAATAATTTTTCTTAAAACTGCCTGTGCCATCTTCATTAGTAGAAATTGAGAAAAATATCTTGTTAAAATCTTTGCTTAAGCCCAAATATTCTAACTGCAAAGAAGTAGTATAACGAGCGTCGATTAGTTTATCGCATTGTATTCTTATGGGCTGTGTGATATTTTGTATTGCTCCGTTTATAGCTATGCCCGTGAACATTGATGTGCCGTTTTCTTGACAGGTTTGATCATTAGCCACCGGTTCAATTTTCCAGTTCTGTGAAGAGGTCTTTTGTACTGTCAAATATCCGTTGCCATATGGGAAACCGTGGTTGGTTATCTGAAACAAGACTTTATTGGTTTCAAGATCAATATAATAATAAGAAATGGAAAAAGCGAATTCGCCACTATATATTTTGAGCAAAACAATGCTTGATATAGAAGTTTTCTCAAATTTAATGTCTGTATTTGGATAATATGCGGGAAATTGTTTAATAATATCTGTTTTCGAAGCGCCATCGGAAATATATACAGTAGTATAATTATCGGCATCATTGAAAATTTGCTTTGGGTGGCATCCATAGGTGATAATTTTATTTCCATAGGCATATGAATCAGGTTCTGGCCAGCCATTGCAAAGGTTTTTGGTAGTTTGGTTGTTTAAATTATGAATCTGCTCCGAAAGACGTGGAAATAGCCATGGTACTCCAAAAAAGATAACTGCGGCGACAGCTACAATAACAACGCCTGCGATAATTACAACTTTCTTCATTTATTTCTTTAACAAAAACTTATTTTGTTCTAAATCCAAATCTATGAATTCGTCAGCCGCTTCAATAAGTCTTGCAGAGGTGGTTTTGCCAAAGGCAGCAACTTCTACGCGCTTGCCCTGGTTTTTTAAATATTCAACTAGGGGAATAAAATCTCCATCGCCCGAACACAGCACAATCACATCTAAGCTAGCAGCCGTACGGATGGCGTCGATCACAATTCCCACATCCCAATCAGCTTTTTTGGCGCCGCCGTAAAATTCTTGCAAGTCACGCACTCGAGTTTCAATACCCAATTTAGTCAGTGCATCAAAAAATGGCTTTTCTTCGCCAGTTTTTGTGCGCACCACATAGGCAAATGCCCTGATAAATTTCCGGCCAGCCACGCCTTCTTTGAGCACTTCCGCGAAATTCACTTTTTGATGATACAAATTCCGCGCCGAATAATAGAGGTTTTGCACATCTATCAATACTTCAACTCGTTGTTCTTTAGGCTTTTGCATAACTAGGCTACGAAATACGAATTACATACCAATATACGAATAAGAAACGTCGTGGTGGTGATTCGTATATTCGCAAATATTCGTATTTCGTAGCAAATATCTATTTCTTCAACCCTATTTTTTTAATAATCGCGTTGTACCTTTTTTCGTCTTCCGTTTTTAAATAAGCCAACAGTTTTTTTCTTTTAATAACCATCCTGATTAATCCTCTTTTAGAGTGCAAATCTTTTGGATGTTCTTTTAAGTGCAAAACCAATGCGTCAATTTCTTCTGATAAGAGCCCTATTTGCACATCCGAAGAACCGGTATCTTTTTCATGGATGGCGTGTTCTTTGATTAATTTTGTTTTTGTCTCTTTCTTTAACATAATATTTTAAAACTATCTTCCGGATAGTTGATTATTTATATAGCAGCATTCTATTATATTTTTAACTATTTGTCCAGAAAAAGTACTTGTTCTGAGGAGCAGGGTAATAGATGGGTGCGCCCGACAGGGATCGAACCTGTGACCATCCGATTAAGAGTCGGGAGCTCTACCAACTGAGCTACGGGCGCAATTTTGTGTTTTAAGCTTAATTAAGCGCAATCTAGAAAGGCGGGTTAATGCCCTGATTGTATCCTAAAACCTTCAACAGGGTATCTATGATTAAATACGAAGCCCAAATTAACACAATCGCAACAACCGACCATATGACAATATGTTTACCTGTGGTAAACCAATTAGCATTGATTCCCGCCAAAAGCATCAATACGGCTCCTATGACGATCATCAGGGTTGCCAAGGGAGTGGCAATGCTCCAAACAAGAAAATTAAAGATGTTTACCAATAGTACGGGGAAATAAGCAAGGGTGCAAGGCTGATCACCATTAGGATAGGGGCCAACAAAATTTGGATTAGGATCACCGTTTCCGCACGGCACTAGTGGCGCAGCCATTACTAACTGCGGAACTAAAAAGAAAACAAGCAATATTGAAAAAAGTAACATTTTTTTCATTTGATGATTGATTGAAAATTAAATATTAGGCAAGATAATATCTTCACCCCCCACACCAATGCCTGCTTTGTGCCCTCGGAGGGATTCGAACCCCCAACATTTGCTTCGAAGGCAAAGATGATATCCATTTCAACACGAGGGCAAGCATTGGTGTGGGGGCAAGTTTCACCACGGGAGCTTAACTCTATTGATTCAAATTTTACACCAAAAATTGAAAAAAAGCAAACTTTGTAATAGAATAAACGAATTTCCACGAATTGACGAACGAATCAACGCGAATCACGAATTCGTGATTCGTGAAAATTCGTTAAGAATTCGTGTTAATTCGTCCCAATATGGTTATTCCCAAAGAAGTCAAAAATATCATTAGTAAGCTGAAAGAAGCAAATTTTGAGGCCTACATTGTCGGCGGATGCGTGCGTGATTTTTTATTAGAACAAGAGCCGAAGGACTGGGATATAACCACCAATGCCAAGCCGGAAGAAATTCAAAAAGTGTTTCCTGACAGTTTTTATGAAAATAATTTTTTGACAGTGACGGTAAAAACCGGAAGTACAAAAATCCCCGAAGTAGAAATTACTACTTATCGGTTGGAAAGTGTATATTCCGATAAACGGCACCCTGATGCATTGCAATACGCCAAAACTTTAGAAGAAGATTTGGCTCGGCGGGATTTTACGATTAATGCCATGGCGATAGATCATGAAACATGGAACATGGAACATGGAACAAAAAAAACGAAAGAAAACAATATTACAGTTATTGATTTTTTTGGTGGGCAAGAAGACTTACAGAAAAAAATCATCAAAACGGTTGGCAATCCCGATGAACGGTTTTCCGAAGATGCCCTGCGAATGTTGCGTGCCGTTAGGTTTGCAACAACACTAGACTTTAATATAGAAAAAGAAACTGCAGAGGCTATTCAAAAAAATAGTCTATGGCTTGAGGCAATTTCAAAAGAAAGAATCCGCGATGAGTTTATCAAAATCATCATGTCCGAAAAAGGAGGTGAAGGGATAGAGTTATTACGTCAATTGCATCTGTTAAAATATATCGTGCCGGAGCTTGAAGAAAATTACGGAGTCGGCCAGAACAAGCACCACATTTACGATTGCTATCAGCATGCCATCAAGGCTTTGGAATATACGGCTAAAAAGAAATTCAACCTGCATGTAAGGATTGCCGCCCTTTTCCATGATATTGGAAAGCCCCGGGCAAAAGTGGGCGAGGGCATTAATGCTTCATTTTATAACCATGAAATGTTGGGTGCCAAAATGACGTTTCAAATTTTAAACCGCCTGAAATTTTCCAGCAAAGACATTGAAAAAATTACTAAATTAGTGCGCTGCCATATGTTTTACTACAATGTTGATGAAGTGACAGAATCATCGGTGCGAAGATTGGTAAAAAATGTTGGTCCCGAAAATATAGAAGAGCTTTTACAGTTGCGCGAAGCCGATAGAATCGGCAGTGGCGTGCCAAAAGCTGAGCCTTATAAACTGCGCCACTTAAAATATATTATTGATAAGGTTTCAAAAGACCCAATTTCAGTTGGCATGCTAAAAGTAGATGGCAAAGATATTATGGAAATCTTAAAAATTCAACCAGGGCCGAAGATAGGACAAATCTTAAATGTCCTATTAGGTTATGTTTTGGATGAACCCAAAAAAAACACGAAAAAAATTCTAACAGCGGAGATTATAGCACTTGGCACATTGGAAGATAAAAAACTAAAAGAACTGGCGGGCGTGGCACAAGAAAATGCATTTGAAGTGCAAAAACAAGAAGACGAAAAAATAAAAAGCAAGTATTACGTAAAGTAATCCCTCCTTCGCGGGCTTTACGGGCTTCGCCCGTCGTAGCCCGCTTCGGCGGGCGAAGACGGGGTGTCGTATAGAGGTAGTACGCACGGCTGGGGGTCGTGTAGCCCGAGTTCGATTCTCGGCACCCCGACAAAAACTATCAGTTTTTTGCGTGCCGAGATTCGAACTCGGCAAAAGGGGTCGGGAAAAAGTATTTTTCCCGTGGCGGAATTATTTTCAAACGAGAGAGGAAGAAAAGAAAAATCATTTTATTTTCTTCTGAACGAGTGCCGAAAATATGCTTCGCATATTCAAACCGAGGGGTTTGAAGGAGCGAAGCGACGAGCTTCTATTCTCGGCACCCCGACAAGAAAAAAGGCTTGTTTTTTAGACAAGCCCGAAATTACTAGGGAAACTTTTTCGCCTCGCCAGGTTCAATAGTAATTCCCTTGACTAGGTTAATGGTGCCAGGATTGATTAAAGGAGCTTTGGTAGCCCCTGAAGACCAGAGCAACAAAAAGAAATTCTGTTGGCCATCATCAACAATGCCATACCCAGTATCAAGATAGGTAAAGTAATTGTGGACCGTATAAGAATCATTTTTTAGGTCAACGAAACCCTGTTTATTGCCAAGGACAGTGCGACCAAGAGCAGCGCGGTTACGCAATACCGTTTGAGCTTTGTTATCTTTAACTATCAAAACCCCTTTCCAGCTACTTTCGAAAAGACTGATGATTTTTGTATCAGCGCGTTTTTCGATTTCTAAGCTAAGATCGCGCTGAACTGGTGGCTTTCTTTCTTCTTCTGGGAATCTTACCATCTGCCGTTTTTCAACGATCTTCTCAACTTCAACATAGCGCGGCCAGGTAATATGGGATAAGAAAAAACCGATGGCAAAAACAGTGACTGAACCCAGAATCATCATGCCCATTTTCTTGTAATCGTTACCAGTTTTGGCAACCGGCAAACTTTCGGTAGGCACCGAAATAATCACTTGCTTATTATTCACGATCTTCTCCTTTGTAAAGGTACTCTAGTGCAAACGAATCCAATATACTATAATTCAGCTAGCACCTCAATAGAAAGGGAGTGTTGCCATGACCGAAGAAGAAATCCAGCACCTTAATGAAAAAATAAAAAACTTATCAGATGATCCTGTTTTCATGGCTACTTTAAAAGAAAAGCTCCATCGCAAAGAGGAAGAAGATTTTGCCAAAGCTCCCAAGTGTTTTTGCGGCGACCGATGCGACCCTCCGTTTGGCGATGGAAAAATGTGCCATATTTGTAGGGCAAAGCCAACCGCGCAAGACATGCAAATCATAGTTTATTAAACAACCAAGCACTTAGGTCACTATCAAAATGTAGTGACTTTTTTTGATTTTTAATCAAAAAAAGAGTACCATTGATCCAATATTAAAAAATACAACAATTATGGAAAACAATTTTCAAACTCAAGCGCCAAACCCGCCTTCGCATGAAGCTTCGGTCGGGCAAAAACGTAATCTGCCCCGCGATGTCTTTTTGCATCTCTTCGCCATCGTAACACTGTATTGGTCTGCGATAAGTTTTATCACGCTCTGCTGGCAATACATAAATTATTTTTTTCCGGATGTCTTAAATTATAACTACGGATTTAGTGGCACCATCAGATTTGCCATTGCTTCGCTGGCAATCGTGTTTCCGTTATTTATACTCACTTCGTGGTTGTTAAATAATATTTATGCCAAAGAATCAGAAGTCCGAGAATCGAAAATAAGAAAATGGCTTATCTATTTAACGCTTTTCATTACCTCGCTGGTTATTGTGGGCGACCTCATTTTTGTGATTAACACTTTTTTGGGAGGAGAAATAAAGGCTAGATTCATCTTAAAAGCGCTTTCCATTATTTTGGTTGCCGGAGTTATCTTTTGGTATTATCTAAACGACGTAAGGCGATCGGCTCCATTGAAATCAATAAAATATGTTGCTTCTTTGGTAAGTGCCGTGGTAGTAATTGCAATTATTGGGGCATTTTTTATCGTAGGATCCCCCATGAAAGCGCGATTAGCCCAATTTGACCAACAACGAATTAGCGATCTGCAAAACATCCAGTGGCAGGTGGTAAATTATTGGCAAAGAAAAAATGCGCTACCAAAAGAGCTAAATGACTTGAATGATTCTATTTCTGGTTATGCGGTGCCAAATGACCCCGAAACAAATGCGCCGTATGAGTACAGTATATTGCTTCCATCGGAATCTGCAGAATCAATGATATATTTTGAACTCTGCGCCACCTTTAATTTGGATAGCAAAACACAGCCAAACGTAAAAATGATGCCGGCTTACCCGGTATATGATGGCGCAAATAATCAAAACTGGGATCACGCGGCCGGACACGCCTGTTTTGAAAGAACCATAGACCAGCAATTGTATCCGCCGATTAAGATAAAATAATTTGAAATTTACAATTTGCTGTTTGTTTGGGTAAACAAACTCCTCGCAAGTGCATTTGAAATTAATTCCTGCCGGCAGGCAGGTGAAAAGGTGGTGAATTTGAAATAATTAAAAAACCAAAACATATGAATAATCCAGAACAATCTACCAAAAATGAAGAACAAAACCCTTCTGAAGAAAATAAGGAATCATATGATCGAGGAGTAGTTGAGCATAATCTGAAAATGCTTAAAGAAGATATGTGGGAATTATTGAAAGAGGAATCTATGGGAGGAAATGCTGGAAGTATTGAAGTAAATGGAAAACGTTATCCCTGTGCAGCAGCTAATGGCTACGCTAATTCAAAAACTGGAGAAATAATTATTTTTGGAAATATTCAAGATATAGATCAAAAAATCGTAAAGAGTAATTCACACATTACGTTAAGAATTGAAATGTTTGAAAGTAAAATTATTGATTTTTTTGGCAAAGAAAAGATTAGCGAAGAAGGAAGAGTAAATATAGAAAAAGCAATTGAAGAATACAATCTAAATCAAAACAGTAGTAAATCTGAAGAATGATTAGATTAATTATTTTATGACCACCAAGGAATTGGGAAATTTGGGGGAACGCCTGGCCTGTGAATATCTTGTTAAGAAAGGGTTTAATATCTTGGGGAAAAACTGGCGGATAACCTTTGGAGAAATTGATATTATTGCGCGAAAAAAGTGGCATTTTTTGCCACTTTTTTCGAGCTCCAGAAGCCCCATCCACTTTGTAGAAGTAAAAACTATCATCGACAGCGATCGTGGTTTTTTTCCCGAACAACATGTTAATTACCAAAAACAGCAAAAATTACGAAATTTAGCCAAAATCTGGCTGAAAAATAACAAATACCCAGAAAATATTCCCTATCAAATTGACATCATTGGAATTTTAATAAATGAAGAAACTCGTAATGCCAAACTGCACTTTTTTGGAAATGCCGTTGGAGATATATAAAATTACTAATTCACCCAAGCGCCTTTAATCTTTTTATCATATAGCTTATTATTAAACAGTGTAGATCTTTAAAAACAAGAGGGCAGATCAATGAAAAGGGTATTTGCGATATCTGGCATTTCGGTTATCCTGCTTATGATCTTAATCGTTCTGATTCAATTTCAAGGCGCCAAGAAAGCACACGAAA
>JAHFKU010000008.1:24087-35334 GCA_023245195.1 Candidatus Staskawiczbacteria bacterium | reverse complement strand
TTTTAATAGTTTCAACTGGCTTCTTTTCTGTAAAATCCGGTTTTGCTGCTAACGCCAGGGTTCTGGCTAGCAAGTTACCCAAGCCCGAAGCCAAATCTGAATTATAGCGCTGTTCAAATTTTTCATAGGTAAAATCGCCATCTTCTGTTGGCAAAATTTCCCGCAAGAGATAATATCTTACCGCATCAACACCATATTTTTTGACTAAATCAAAAGGATCAACCACATTCCCCAAGCTTTTTGACATCTTCTGGCCATCGACATTAATAAAACCGTGCACAAAAATGCTTTTTGGCAAATCTAAACCGGCTGATAAGAGCATGGCCGGCCAATAGATAGCATGAAATTTAATAATATCTTTTCCAATACAATGGACATCAGCCGGCCAGTAGGCATTAAATGTTGTTTCATCGCCAGCATATCCAACGGCTGAAATATAGTTTGGCAATGCATCCTGCCAGACGTAAAAAACCTGGGTTTCATCGCCCGGCACCGGCCAGCCCCAATACTTTTCTTTTGACCTTGAAAAACTGACATCTTCCAATCCGTTTTCGATCATTCCCAGCACTTCATGTTTTTTACTTTCAGGGATTATTTTTATTTTGTCATGTTCAATAATCTGTTTGACTTCTGGCAGATATTTTGAAAGCTTGAAAAAATAATTTTCTTCTTCAATTTGCTCAACAGGCTTTTGGTGGATTGCACATCTGCCGTCGATTAATTCTTTTTCTGTTTTAAAAGCTTCACACCCCGGACAGTAAAACCCTTGGTACTTTTTTTTGTAAATATCCCCTTTTTTTTCAAATGCTTCCCATAACTTATAAACTGCCGGCAGATGCCTTTTTTCATCTGTCGTTCTGATAAAATCCGTATTTGAAATATGTAAAACCCCGGCCAACTCTTTAAATTTACCTGAAACTTCATCGGCAAATTCCAACACTTCTTTGCCGGCCGCTTGGGCCGCACGCAAGGTTTTTAACCCATGTTCGTCAGTTCCGGTTAAAAAATACACATCTTGGCCTAAAGACTTATGGTGCCGAGCTATGACATCAGTCTGAATTGCCTCAAACGCAAAACCGATGTGCGGAGGCGCATTGGTGTAGGGAATGCTGGTTGTAATATAGAATTTTTTTGCCATAATGTATTAATGTATTCATAGATCATAATTCATAAATCATAAATCTTCAATGATTTTACTTGCCCATATGCTTTTTGGCGCGGCCATTGGCGCCCAATTAGATAATCCCTATTTTGCCTTGCCACTAGCCTTGTTAGGCCACTATTTTTTAGATATATTCCCGCACGTGGAATATTCCATTTCGCATATTAAAAATAAGGAATGGAAAAAAGCATGGCCTGATTTTTTAAAGGTATTTTTGGATTTTTTGCTTGCCCTAGTAATCATTTTTTGGTTTTCAAAGAATCAGCCATTAATGTATGCATGCGCCTTGATAGCCATTGTGCCAGACGGATTCACCCTGATTAATTCGGTTGTTAAAAATAAGATCCTGGCGGCTCATAGCAATATCCATGAAGGCCGGATTCACTATTTAACCAAACAAAAAAAATTCCCCATCTTCTGGAGGATTGCCACACAGGTAGCGGCTATTATTATCAGTATCATTTTCATCAACAAAATCTAAAATGACTCTTCTTCTCTCTTTTTTTGCAAGAATTCCCTGGTAAATTCAAAAATAATCCCAAAGATCGGGACAATGAAAATCATGCCCAAAAATCCGAAAATGGTGTGGCCAACTAAGAGTGCCACTAAAACCAATACCGGCGGCATGTCCATAAATTTTTTCATTAAGATCGGCGTCAAAAATTTATTTTCAATTTCTTGGATTAATAAAAGCGCGATGAAAATATAGACCGCCACCATCCAAGAATTAGATACTCCGACAAATAACACCGTCAACACCAGGGTGATGGTCGGTCCGACATAAGGCACAAAATTTAACACTCCTGTCAGCAGGGCAAAAATAAAAGCGTATTTTACATCTAACAGGTAAAAAGCAATAAAGGAAGTAACTCCCACAAAAACACAGGCTAAAATTCTTGCTCCGAACCAACGCGAAACCCGGTATTGGGCTCTTTCAAAAAGCCGGATCGTATATTCTTCATATTTTTTGGGAACTAAAAGGGCCAGGACTCTTTCCGGGCCTTTGTCTTCTAAAGAAATAAAGAAGGCAAAGGTAAAAATGATCGCCGTAGAAGCAATTCCCCCGAAAAAAACGAAAATGGCCTTAATAATACTATCAGAGCTTTCTTGGAGCTTGGAAACCAGGGTCAAGGTAAAGTCTTCAAAATTTTGAGCCATGCCCAAACCCACATCTTTTAAAATAGGGTTGAATTTTTCAAAATACTGGGGAATATTTGAAGATAGCTGGCCGAGTTCAAAAATAAAAATCGGCGCAATAAGATAAATCATCAAACCCAATAGGCCGAAAATAGACAAATACACCACAATAACTGCTAAGATTTTAGGTAGCCTTAACCATCGCAAAGAATCAATGGCCGGTTCAATTAATAAAGAAATAATTAAAGCAAAAAAGAACCAGATAATAATATCCCTCGATAAAAAAAGAAGATACAAAGAAAACCCGGTGATGAGCACTTTGATAATGGTTTTCCAGGCAATGTCTAAGGTTTGTTCCATCTGCTGGCTACGAAATACGAATATTTACGAATATACCAATAACAAAAATGTTTTCATTCGTATATTCGTATGAAATTCGTATTTCGTAGCAAAATTATAATTTTAGCAACTGCTCCAACTTTATCTTTTCCGATTCTTCAATCGGCCCGATAACCGACAAATTGAGTTTTTCATTTTTAAATATATCTTCGGCCACCTTCTTTATATCACTTACCGAAACTTTATCAATCATTTTTAACTTTTCTTCCGGAGTCATGGTTTTACCTTCCATCACTTCTTGGGTAGCAAAAAAGGAAGCTTGGGCGTCTGAAGAGTCCAGTGAAAGCGACATACTGCCACGCAAATAATCTTTGGCTTTTTTTAATTCGCGGGGAGTTATTTTTTTATGTTTTAAATCTTGATACTCTTTTAAAATCAAACTTACCGCCTTTTCCAAGCTTTCATTTTTAATACCGGCCTGGGTGACTAAATACCCAGTGTCAGTCGTAGCATCAACCGAAGTGTGAATGTAATAAGCCAGGCTATTGCGTTCTCGCACCGATATAAAAAGCCGCGAGCTCATATTACCTCCCAGAATAATGGCCAATAAACTCAAAGCATATTTTTGCGAGGCAAACATGTCGTAGGCCCTGACCCCAAGGCAAAAATGGGTCTGGTCGGTTTTTTTATGATGAATTAACACTTCAGGTTTTGATTGCAGTTCTTTTGTCGCTAATTTTTGCGGCAAAACCGTGTTTTTTGTTTTTGCAAAGTAAGCGTGTATTTTTCCTTCGATTTGTTTTGAAGTTACATCTCCGGCTACACAGACCACGGTGTTTTGAGTAGAATAATGGGTTTGGTAATAATCCAGCATTTTTTGGCGATTAAAAGCCGTAATGTGCTCTTTTTCTCCGACAATCCGCCAGCCGGCCGGTTGGTCTTTATACAGTAAATCCTCAAACAATTCGCTAACATACGAAGACGGCATGTCCAAATACATATTTAATTCTTCGATCACCACCCCTTTTTCTTTTTCAATTTCCTCCGCTTCAAATTTTGAATTTAAAAACATGTCGGCAATCCAGTCCAAAGCCACATCAGTATGTTTTTTATCAACTTTAGCCCAAAAACCAGTAACCTCTTTTGAAGTAAAAGCGTTATATTGGCCGCCGATCATATCCAGGGTTTCTGAAATTTTTAAGGTGTTGGGACGCTTTTTAGTACCCTTAAAAAACATGTGCTCTAAAAAGTGCGACATACCATTAATATCTTTAGTTTCATATTTTGACCCCGTGCCCACCAAAATCAAAACCGTCACGCTTTTAGCATTTTTAATTGGCACCGTAAGGATCCGCAACCCGTTTTTTAAAATCGTTTTTTTAATTGGCATACATTTTTTCAGTAATATATTGTTTTAAATCTTTCATCGTTACTTTTTCTTGCTTCATGGTGTCGCGATCGCGCACCGTTACCTCGCCTTTTTCCAACGTATCAAAATCAACAGTTACACAATACGGAGTTCCAATTTCGTCCTGACTGTAATACCGCTTGCCGATATTCCCGCGATCGTCCCATGCTACCACAAAATCTTGCTTAAGATGATTATAAATTTCTCGCGCTTTCTCAACCAATTCCGACTTATTTTTTAATAATGGAAACACTGCCACTTTATAGGGGGCTAATTGCGGTTTTAATTTCAACACAATCCTTTCTTTTTCTTCTACGTAAGCATCACAGAGCACCGCCAATATTGACCTATCTACGCCAAAACTAGGTTCTATGACATGCGGATATAATACTTCCCCCGCCTCCTCATCCCGGTAAGGCGCTTCTTTAAAGTGGTTTTTTAAATCAAAATCGGTCCGATAAGCCAAGCCATACAACTCTTTTGTGCCAAACGGATAATCGTATTCAAAATCTATGGTTTTTTTAGAATAATGGGCCAGCTCGCTTTTTGGAACATCTAACTCGTGGATATTATTTTTATCCAAACCAAGATCATTTGTCATCCAAGCCTGCATTTGGCTTCTCCAGTGCTCAAATGAATCTTCCCAAAGACTTTCTTTGGTAAAATATTCAATTTCCATTTGTTCAAATTCGCGAGTACGAAAAATAAAATTTCCCGGAGTTATTTCATTTCTAAACGCTTTTCCAATCTGGGCGATTCCAAAGGGTAATTTTTTACGTGAAGTTTCCTGCACATTTTTAAAATCTACAAAAATCGCTTGCGCGGTTTCGGGTCTAAAATAGACTATTGAATCTTTATCTTCCACTGGGCCTAAAAAAGTCCTGAGCATTAAATTAAACTGTTTTGCTTCCATCAGATCTCCCTTGCAATCGGGACAGTTTTTAGAATCAATGTAATCTGCGCGAAACCGATGATGGCATTTTTTACATTCCACGAGCGGATCAGAAAATGTAGCAACGTGACCCGAAGCCTCCCATACTTTTGGGTTCATGATCAAAGCCGCATCAATGCCCACCATATCGTCTCGCATATGCACAAACCGCTTCCACCAAAGTTGTTTGATATTATTTTTTAATTCAGTTCCCAAGGGGCCGTAGTCCCAAGAATTAGCCAGGCCACCATAAATTTCAGATCCGGGAAACACAAAACCCCGCCTTTTACATAGGGAAATAATTTTTTCCATTAATTGATTACTATTTTTCTCCATTTTATTCTTTTATACTACCCTTAACATTAAACAAATTCAAGGAATTTTATAAAAAAATCTCGACAGATATATCGAGATATGAAACTTCCACAAATAATTATTCCCAATCAATCCCAAGAGACTTGAAAATCTTTTTGAGAGCGCGACGACAACTTGGCCCAAAGCATTTAATTTCGGATAATTGACTTCCCGAAAATTTAACGAGGTCACCAATAGTATCAATATTATATGCCACATTGCCAGTATCTAAATATTGTTTGCTAAAGTTAAGATAACCTCTGCCAATACGATGCATTAGATGTCCTCTGGTTAATTTGCCTATCTTTAACTTACGACAACGCTCTAGAGTTAGTACGTCTTTAATTTTTAAAGAAAAAACGTCTTCCACTCCTGTCTCATTTATTAGTGGTTCTTTTCCTACGAAAAAGAAAAGGTTGATTTTTTCTTCCGGCTCAAGGATCTTATGCTCCGCAGCCCATTTTTGAAGGCAATCTCTTACTTCTTCAATCTTTTTGCGTATTAAGAACATCTTTTTTGACATCGAAATCTCCTAATGCATATGAAAGGGACTGTTAACACTATAATAAAATTTTTGAAGTATGTCAATTTTTTAGGGAGCGAAGCCAGTGATATGAAAAGTAACTCGCGCAGGTAGAAAAGCAGGGTTTTTCGCCGAGGCGAAAATTTTCTGCCGAGCGGGTAGGGTGCAAAATCTCGCAGGGATTTTGACACCTGGTACTTTTCATATCACTGGCGGAGCACCCCCCCAATTACGGTACCAAGCAAAAAACCGCCAGAAGACGGTTTTTGTAGTATATATTCTATTTTACAATTCCTCCACCGGAATTTCCTTGGTCATCGGGCAACGTAGTATCAACGGCAGAAGCAGAGCCGGTAACCGTTGTTTCCGTTACCGTATCTTGGCCGGCAACCGTAGCTGCTCCAATGAGACTAGCGGCACTGCCTCTCATTAACACATCAGGTGTTAGTGTAATTTGAAAAGAAACTAACGGCGCTGGAACGCTAATACCTGCTCCGGCGGGCACATTCAAAACCGTCCAAACAATCTGATGGCTGGCGGGATCCAAAACAATATTTGGAATTTCGCTTTCAGGAGCAATCGCCGCTAAGGTTACGTTTGCCGGCAAAATCGCGCTCACTCTTACCTCTTTTACATCATGCAAATCATTAGATATTTGCCAGATTATTTCATATGAAGTCGGCTTGCCAACTTCCGGTGGAATGGGGCCGGAATTTTCAAAATTACTATCGCTGGCATGATAGGCTTTTTGGCTTATAGTTATATGCGAACTAGGCTTTTGTTCAACCACCACCGGAGTATCTTGCAAGGAATTGGAAATGGCCACATCATAATTTGCATCTTTAATAATTAAAAAAGCTCCATCCTGCCACATGCCAAAGTGAGCCGTAAAGGTAACTAAACTTGGCGTATTAGAAGCAAACATGCCATTAATGGTAATTTTTCCACCCTGGTCTTTTTGCAAAGTGGCTAGCTTCCATTCTATATTATCAAGCGATGCAGGACTGGAAGACTTAACATTAAATCCGCTGACGGCGTCCATTTTTATACTAAGATTTTCCAGTGGATAGTCGATATTTGAAGAATAATTAATAGCATAGGAAATCTCTTTTCCTTCTTCTACTTTCTGCGGCAAGTCAAATGAAAGCGTTACGGGAACGGTTTCAATTTTTGTGGTAAAGGTCGTATCGGATTCATAGCGGGCCGATAAATTTTTGGGCGTATATGAAAGCCAAGCATGGGCCACTTTTAAATCCCCCTCTTTTCCCAAAAGCCTGCCCTTAAACTGGGTGAAATCTTCTTCTCCCGGATAAATATCTTTTAAATTCTTGGTCAGCCTTGTCTTGCTGTCTTCGGTTAAGGAGTTTGCAGGAAGTTCAAAAATAAGTTTTGGATTTTCCAAAACAAAATTGCCATTATTTTTATATTTAACGGTGTAAGAAATTTCATCTCCCGCTTTCGTGGTTTCGGATCCTAAAATTTCAAACCTTAAAATTTCTTTTGAAAAAACTTTGTCCCGGTAATACCAAAAACCTAAAAACCCCAGGATTACCAAGGCTAGCAATATAAGAAATATGGTTTTTTTATTTTTTATCATAGGTGTTGCGGCGCCTGTGTATGAGCTACACTATCTAGCAAATAACGATATTGCCAATCGGAAATTTCTTTTACTATTTTTTTAGAAGCCGGGGCCATAGTTACTTTGGAAAGGATACTCCAATTCTTTTCTAACATCAATCGCAAGATTTTTACCGCATCGGCATTGATTTTTTTTGCCACCGGTTCTTTGATGGCGCATTCTTGGCACAAAAGCCCGCCTTCTTTACAAGAAAAATATAGGTGCTGGTGGTGCAGTGGCTGGTGGCACATGGCACAGGCAAAAAGTTGCGGCTGATACCCCAACACGGCGATAAAATTCCAGAAAAAATAATAGTATAGTAATTTATTGCGGGCAAAATCCTGGCTGTTTAATTTTTCAAACACTTCTTTTAATAAATTCCAAATTTGTTCGTCTGCTTCCGATCCTTTGACAAAGTGTTCTACGGTGCTTGATATCTTGCCGGCAACTTCAAATTTTTCCGGATCGCTTGCTACTATCTTACAGTTTTCTAAGAACAAAGCATCGGTGAGGGTCTTTTTGTGCCGGCCCTGGATAAACTCAATTTCAGAAAAAGAAAATATTTCTATGCCGCCCTTTAGTTTTGCATCAATTTTCCGTATGGCCTTGGCGAAAATTTCTATCCGGCCAAAATCCCGGGTAAAAACCGAAAATATCCTGTCGGCTTCCAACCTGTCTTCTCTGTGCAATACAAACCCTTGGGTTTTATAGTGATCAGCCATAGTGCTTTTACTTCGCAAAAGACTTTAGAATTTTACGACTAAGGGTGTAAGAAAAAAGCTACTGCCATAATAGCATATGCCATCAATAACTGAAGCCCCTCAAACCAATTACTTTCGCCGTCCTCTACAATTAAATTAGCTATTAATATGGAAAGGATTATGGCAATAAGCTCAAAAGTATTAAATACCAAACTCATGTGAGTTTTAAAAAGCAAGCTTATTAATACTAAGCAGGGTGCTACAAACATAGCAATTTGAGTAGCAGATCCAATAGAAATCTGTAAAGCCAGATCCATTCTATTTTTTAAGGCAGTTACAATGGCAGAGCTATGCTCGGCGGCATTTCCAATAATTGCAATAAATATTACTCCGATAAAAAGCTCTGTCCAACCAAAGCTTGCAACCAATGGCTCAATAGAGCCAACCAAAATTTCAGACATCCAGGCAACCAACAATGTTGCAAAAAACAAAATTAACATACTTTTTGTTTTGCTCCATTTGGGCTCATACTTACCTACTTCTTCAGTATACAAGTGCTTGTGGGTATGCAAGATGAAAAATAAACTGGCTGCATAAACTATCAACATGAAAACGGAAACAAAAATACTTAGTTCTTCGATAACCTGATTTCCAATACTGGGAGCTGTCTGCAAGAATATGGCTGGCATTACTAAGGCAATTACTGCAAGAAGCAGAGTTGAACTTGCTGCCAAGGCTCCTGTTTTATTGAATAGCTGTTTTTTATGCTTAAAACCCCCTGCCAGCATTGCCATGCCGCCAACCAAAAGTAGATTCCCAATAATAGACCCCGTTATTGAGGCCTTAACAACTTCAACTAACCCCGCACGAAGAGCGAATACGCCAATTAATAACTCTGTTGCATTGCCAAAGGTTGCATTTAACAAGCCTCCTAACGCCGGCCCCGTATAAACCGCAAGCTCTTCGGTGGCCTCACCGATATACTTTGCCAGAGGGATAATAGCTAAGGTGGCCAAGAAAAAAATCGCCAATAAAGATACGTGCAAATATACCGCACCTAAAGTAATTGGAACAAACAATAAGAAGAATAAGAATATTTTATTTATTATATTTTTCATCTATTATTGCCGAGGATAGCGCAGAATGTGTAAATCGCAATTTACACATTCCAGCGACGCAGGTAATACAGGGTTAATATCCTTTATTTTTTATCCTTATCTAAGCCGAGCAGATGTTTAAAAAAGTCTGTTTTAAAATTACTTCTTTTGTGCTGTTTAATTTCTTCACGAGTAAATCCGTCTTTTGATAATTCCCGCACTAATTGCTTTTCTTGCGAGTACCAATCTGATTGCTTTCTAGCGCTTCCCAAGCTCCGTAATTCATTTGCATCAATTACTGATCCAAAACTTTTAGGCAATTCTGCTTTTATATCTTGTATGGCTTTATCAACCTCTTTTGAATAAAGCGGTTTTTTCAATCCCTTCGCCAATTCTCGCCTTATTTTAGGATCTTTATCCAATGAACGTTCGAATTTGTACCTTAAAATAGATTTAGGCTGGCCAGAAACTTGCGATCCAGGCACAATTTTTTCTTCGTGGCTATTCATTGGATCAGATACAGGTTTTACGGGACTATTTTTAGAATTAAAAGAATTTTTTACAGGTTCATGAGGGGGCGGTAAAAAAGATGGCCTATCGTTTGAATTAATATATGGCATAACTTTTTATTAAAAAATTATTTACGGAACCTTTTTAATATTTACTAATATTTTTTGACCGTCTACTAAGATTTCTTTTGCCAAAACGCTTTCATCTGTTTTTTGGTTTATAGAAATATTCGTACTTTTGATCTCTTTTGCTAGATAATCTTTATTTTTCTCCACAATAACACCTATGCTTTGATCGCCAGAAAACCAAACGGTGATTTTATCTTCCGGCTTTAAGCCTTGTTCTTTCCTTAAATCCTGAATGGCGCGCACCAAGTCCCGCATCACTCCTTCTTCCTTTAATTCTTGGGTAATTACTGTATCTAATTCTATCTCTTTTCCATCATCCCAGCCAGAGGCTGATCCACCTTTAGCGCCAGAGGACGCATCCGTTCCTTTGGCGGAGGCGGAAAACACAATTTCTTTCACATTCACTTCATCTTTAATCAAATTGAGCAACTCGTTATCGGCGCCCTTTAACGTTACACTTTTTACTTTTAACTTCGCCAAGGGCTGGCGCACTTTGATAGCTTTGGCCGTGCGTTCTGCCAAGGCTAAATTTACGATGCTTCGCACTTGAAGCATCTGTTCCAAAATGGTTGCATCTATTTTTTTGGAAGCCTTAGGCCACAGAGCCAAATGTACGCTTTCTTCTTGGTCATCAGCGCGCACGGCTCTAAAAAGATAATCGGCGAAAAACGGCATGGCCGGAGCCATAATTTTGGAAAGTTGTTCTAATATATACCTTAACGTCGCCAAGGCGGCAATTTTATCAGCGTCTTCCTGTTTAAAACGATCGCGGCTGCGGCGCAAGTACCAAACCGAAAGATCATCAATAAAATCAGTCAGCGGACGAACAGCGACATCGAGCTGATAGCTTTCATAACCTTCTGTGGAAATGTTTATTAATTCTGCCAAGCGCGCCAAAATCCAACGATCAAGCACATTGTTGCTAGAATTATCAGCTAGCGTACCATTTTCATAGAGCTTATAAAATTCGAGCACATTATAGAGCCGGCCAATATTTTTGCGAGCAATTTCATCAACTCCCTTTTCTGAAAACGAAAGATTTTCGGCACGTACCACCGGAGAATGTAACATGTAAAACCGCATCGCATCAGCACCATATTTTTCCATTAAATGACTTGGGTCGGGGTAATTCTGTAATTTCTTGGACATTTTTTTTCCATCCTCAGCTAAAATAACACCTGTTACAATGCAATTTTTAAACGCTTCTTTATTAAACAAAGCCCCGGCCAATACATGCTGATAGTAAAACCAGGCACGAGTCTGATCTTGGCCTTCTCCAATAAAATCTGCTGACCTAATTTTTTTATTTTTTTCTTGAGACTTAATTGCAAATGGCACC
>JAHFKU010000008.1:0-24077 GCA_023245195.1 Candidatus Staskawiczbacteria bacterium | reverse complement strand
AGCACATCTGAAACACGTCGCATTTCCCCTTTGCAACTACAAGAAAACACTACTGCATCAACCACATCCTTGTGTAAATCATTTACCAAAACACCGCTGGCTTTTTCTAATTCGCCGGCCGAAGCAAACACTTGTTGTTTACTACAAGCTCCACACTTCCAAACTGGAATAGTATTGGCCCAAAAACGCTGGCGCGAAATAGACCAATCGCGCGCGCCTGCAAGCCATTGCCCAAACCGGCCTTCTTTTATGTGCTCTGGCGACCAATTGATTTTTTTAGCCGTTTTTAATAATTTAGGTTTTATTTTTTCTACGGCCACAAACCACGAACTGGTAGCATAGTTTATCAATGCTGTATCGCACCGCCAACAATGCGGATAGGAATGGTCGTATTTTTCATAGCTAAACACCAAGCCCTTTTCTTCTAAATATTTCACTACGGTTAAATCGGCTTCGCGGATTTCTTCAGGTTTATTTTTGGCGCGCGGTTTTAAATCTTGCCCAACAAAATCTAATACTTCTGACTTAAAAGTGCCATCCATTTTTACATGTTGCACAAATGGCAGATTCACTTCTTTTAAAAGTTTCCAATCATCAGCGCCAAAAGTTGGAGCTTCATGGGCAATGCCCGTACCGTCGGCATCAGTAATAAAATCAGCAGCGTACACTTTCCAGCCATTTTCCTGGTTTTTTAAATTCTTATCTTTGGAATAATAATCAAACAAAGGTTTATATGCCAGCCCAACTAAATTTTTTCCTTTTATTTTTTCTATTATTTCATACGGCCTATCTTTCATAACTTCTGCCAAACGACTTTTGGCCAGAATAAACATCTCTTCTCCAACCTTCACTTTTACATATTGAATATCAACTCCTACAGCTAGCGCTACATTCCCGGGAAGAGTCCATGGCGTAGTTGTCCAAGCAAGAATAAACGTGCCGGGTTTGCTAGTCAACTCAAACTTAACAGTTACTGACAAATCCTTTATATCCCTATAACCATCGGCTACCTCACCCTGGCTTAAAGTTGTTTCGCAGCGCGGACAAATGTGCATAGACCGATAATCCTCGTAAATAAGCCCCTTGTCATATAGTTCTTTAAACGCCCACCATTCTGATTGCATGTATTCAAAATCCATGGTGCGGTAAGGATTTTTCATATCTACCCATCTGCCAAAACGCGGAATAATTTTTTCCCATTCATTAATAAAAGTAAAAATGCGCTCGCGGCACAGATCATTAAATTTTTTAACTCCCATAGCCACGATGTCTTTTTTTGATTTAGTGCCAAGTTCTTTTTCAACAATATTTTCTATCGGTAAACCGTGACAATCCCACCCCCACTGACGTGCAACATAAAAACCCTGCATCGTTTTATAACGAGGAATCGCGTCCTTAATAACGCTTTGCAATAAGTGGCCATAATGAGGCGTGCCCGTGGCAAATGGCGGGCCATCATAAAACACGAAAGGTTTTTTATCTTTCGTTTTTTCTAGGGTCTTTTCAAAAATCTTCCTTTCTTCCCAAAATGCTAATATTTTTTGCTCTTCTTTTGAGAAATTATAGGCCATCGTATATAATATTACTATTTTGTAAATTGCAAAGTTGCAACACTTTTTTCAATTACCTTCACCACATTGCCATCGTAACTATTCATAAAATCAATGCATGGCTGATAATCAGTAGTTCCCATGTATGGACCGCAGCCATTTAAGGTGTGCACAAGATATTCTATGGTAATGTAATTTCCGTTTTTTACGGTTGTGTAATTATAGCTATTGTATAACTGCCCCGCACCAGGATCGCTACCCGTCCCTAAACAAAACTGCATATTATTAATAGTCACTCGTGATTCTTTTGAAGTAAGGGTAGATTCTATAAGGCAGCCATTGCTATCAATTTTTGAGGCATCGGTAATCACGGCAAATGGATTTTGCTGAAACGATGCATATTTGCTGCCAAAATCGGTGGGATATTTAAATGAAAATCCTAATTGATCATCTTTTACTTCATTCCACCCGGCGGTTTGATCTATTACACTTTGTGTATTCTGCTGCTGATTATTACCTTGATTTTGAGACTGATTATTATCACTAAGATACTGCAAAACGGCAAAATACCCAGCAAAACAAATGACGGCGATAAAAGATATAATCATAACAACAAATAATAATGAAACGCCTTTTTGATTTTGCATGGTTTAAGAAAAAATTAATATTAACGAAATAATACCGACTCCAATACCAATAATCTGGATTGGCGCCAAAACTTCTTTATATAAAATAACTCCCAACAAAACCGCACCAATAGCTGAGCCGACCGAAAAAATAATAGCTCCTCGCGCCAAACCCGATCCATCCCTAATTGCAAAAAGCCAAAAAACGTTCGCTATAATGTATCCTGCTATGGCTCCTATCCACATCAGCCAACTTCCACTCAAAGCCCACTGCTTGGAAAAAATATCAGCTATAAGTTCAAAAAGTATCAATAACAATAATGGTAAAATCCATAACATCATTTTTACATGCGTTCTAATGTATTAATTCCCAATAACCACAACCCGTTTTTCATAATAATTGAAAAAGCTTTGGTTAGCGCGACTTTATAGGGTGACAATTCATCTTCCTTATCAACAATTTTACTATTGGCGTAATAATTATTAAATTCACGCGCAAGCTCGGTAAGATACAAACTAACAACATGAGGTTCTAATTCTTTGCCTGATTTTTCAACGATTTCCGGGAAATAATACATGTCTTTTTCTAACTGACTTACTTCTCTTGGAACATTTTTAAACGATGGTTTTATTCTTTCTGTCGCTGCTCTTTTTAATATAGATATTGCCCGGGCATAAGAATACTGCAAATAAGGCCCCGAGTCTCCTTCAAAAGAAACCGACTTATTGGCATCGTAAATAATATCGCTTCCAATGGATTGCTTTAAAATAGAATATCTTATTGCCCCAATAGCAATTTTTTCCATATCTTCATCTGCTAAATTTCTTTCACCAATTTTTTCTTTAATATGTTTTTCAACTTGTTTTATGAAATCTTCCACTGGCACAATAGTGCCTGTTCGAGAAGACATTTTTCCTGAAGGCAGGCGAAGCAATCCGTGGCCGATGTGGCCAGTTTTTTTGGCTAAATCAGGACTCATCTTGCTCAACGCATCTAACATCACATTAAAGTATGCATTTTGCTCATTGGCAGTAACAATAACAGACATATCATATTTAAAATATTTGTATTTTAATCCTGGAAGCGCTAAGTCTTTTGCCTCATAGGTTGCCAACCCCTCAGAACTAATAAAAACCCTAGTATGCTCTCCCTTAAAAATAACAGCATCCTTTTCCCCTTTTTCAAAAATGCCTTTTTTTAAACCTTCCAAAACTATCTTTTTTCCGATGTCAGCCACTTCGCTTTCAAAAAAATAGTGGTCAAACTTAGTGCCTAGCTTTTCATAAACAGTTTCGAAATAGGCTAAACTTTGCTTTCTACCCTGATCATATAATTTATTAATTTCTTTGTCCGATCTTTCGTATATCTTTTTATTAATATCCAAAATTTCCTGTTTTTGTATTTCATTTTCTTCATAAGCTTTGTGGCCATAAGCATACGCCTCTTGAAGATCAATGCCTTGTTTAATAGCCCAAACCGCTTTTGCTACATGTACCCCAACGTCTCCCTGATAATTCACCCTCTTTATGCTAGCTCCCTGAAATTCAAAAACCCTTGCAAGAGATTCTCCAATGGTATTGGGCATTAAATGACCAATGTGAAATTTTTTAAATGGGTTTGGATCAGTATATTCAATAATAACCTTCTTACTCTTTAGCGAATTGTTTTTTCCAAAATTATCTTTCTCTTTTAAAATCTGTTTTACGTTTTCCCCAAAAATTTCATCTTTAAGAAAAAAATTAATAAACCCGCCAACCACTTCAACTTTTTTAAAATATTTTTTATCAATGATATCTTTAATTTTTTGCGCTACTTCAACTGGATTTTTCTTCAATGATTTAGCTAAAACTAAAGCAACGTTGGTAGAATAATCTCCATGTAGTTTTTCTTTTGGTTTTTCAACAACAACCATACCATAAAACTCACGGCCGTGAGTTTTATGGTATGCAGTAATTATCGCCGTTTCTATTATTTTTTTTATCTCTTTTTTTATCTCTTTCCTTGTCATCTTTGTCATCTTTATTTCAAACTATTCGCTTATTCGCGCGAATAAGCGAATAGTTTAACTTATTGTCGTTCCAATAAATGGTTTATTTTGTAAAAAATGTTCCAACCTGTCTAAATGCGCACCGTTTATCATAATCACTTTTATTTTTAAAATTTCTGCCATCTTGGAAGCTCGCGGATCAAAGGGCACCGATAACCCCGGTATCCATTTGTCGCCCACAATCCGCCTAAAGCTCTTCCAATCTATTTGGGTAAAAGGTTTGGCTCCTGCATTTTCAAAATCTTGCTGGGTCCTTGCCTGCCTGCCGGCAGGCAGGTCATACACATAATCAATGTTAGTTAAATTAACAATAGTTTTAATACCCATGTTTTTAGCCAACATTACCGCGCAATAATCCGTTGACCAGCCAGGCTTCCATCCGCCAAAAACAGCAACATCTTTGCGCGAATTTACGATTTTAGTCGGATCAGTTAACACTTTATCAAACGCTACTTTATCAAAAACTTGTTTTACAATTTCTGCGTTTAAACGAGAGATATTAATTCCCATCCAATCCCGTTCTTTATTATCAGCACCAAATTCCAGCAGAGCTTTTTGGTAATTCCGACACACTTTGCCACCGCCAACAAATACAAAAAACCGGCGTGTATCCAAAAATTTCGTTACCGCTCTTTTGAACATTTTCAAAAAAGCAGTATCAATGTCGTTGGGAGCAACTAATGATCCACCCAAAGAAATAATAATATTCTCTTTTAGCATATCGTTATTCTATCTTATTTAACCTAAATTTTAAAGGTTTTATGTAAAAAAAGAGCCCCACATCCTTGCGAGGCCTAATTGAAATTCACTTTTTAGCTGGTTTTGTGTTCGGGCAGTTTGTTGGCTGCGAACAAAAGTGCACGCGCTTCCAAAACCTGATGGCTAGGAATCAGCTTCTTGTCAAAGGGAAGACCAAAGTGCTTCCTCAGAATGGCCTTCTCTTGATCTGAAAGGTTAACACCCTCGACCCGTTTGAGAAACTCCGTTTCGGTCATGACTTTCTCCAGATTGGATAGAAACGAACTCAAAACCTCTTTATATGTATCATAAGATAATTAATTTGTCAATAGTTTCAGAAACCCGATAAAATGATAGACTAAATCCATGCAAATCTACTCCGAAAATAAAAAAGCTACTTTTGACTACGAAATCCTCGAAAAATACGAGGCCGGGCTTGTATTACAGGGGCAAGAAGTAAAATCTATCAAAGGCGGACATATCAATTTATCGGGGTCTTATGTCATTTTTAGCGCCGGGCACAAGGCTGCGCCCGGCGAACCATACTTAATTGGCGCCAAGGTGCCAGCTTATCAACCCAAAAATGCGCCGGCCGACTATAATCCCGAGCGACTGCGCAAGCTACTTTTAAACAAGAAAGAAATAGATTATTTGGCAGGAAAGGTGCATGAACGCGGTTTTTCGCTCATCCCCTTGAAAGTTTACGAACAAAATGGTAGGATAAAGCTCGAATTCGGACTGGCCAAAGGGAAGAAAAAATTTGATAAAAAAGAGACTATTAAGAAAAGAGACGTTGAAAGAGAAATACGGCGCGAATTCAAATAATCATGGGGATGAAAGTTTCGATGATTAGTTCTTTAAAACAATGCAAGTTGAGTATTCTGGAATCTCAAAAAACTTCCAGAAAAAACATAATTGCTAATTTATTTTCAAATAAGCAACCAGCATTAGCATACGCTTAATGCTCATCCTTGCTGTTGACTCCTAATGGGCAGACCAAGGGTGTTATATTATTAGGATAAGTAATTTTCATAGCCTTATGAAAATTACTGAAATTAATAAGGCTAAGATAATAGAATTTTTCTTATTTTATACCTATTATCCGAAAACAAAATAAGATACACTTGTAGATTTGTTTTTTAAGAGCTCTTCAGACGAGGATTCAACTCCTCCATCTCCACCAACGTAGGTGTGAGGTTTTAGGTGCTAGACTTTAGCCACAACAACGGCGGGCCAGCACCTAGTATCCAACACTTAATACCACTATCGAAAAAGTACTCATCAACAATTTCATAAAGGCAAAAGAGGTGCGAGTGATCAGCGAAACTGGAGAACAGCTTGGCGTAATGAATATTTTTGCAGCCATTGATCTGGCAAAATTCAAAGGTTTGGATTTAATCCAGGTAACAGAAAAAGTGGTGCCACCGGTATGCAGAATAGCTAATTATGGAAAATACCTTTATTCCCTGCAAAAGAAAGAACGGAAAATAAAAGTGAACGCCAAGGTTACAAAACTTAAAGAAATACAGCTTGGATTCAACATAGCCACGGGCGACATAGAAACAAAAGCCAAACAGGCCGAAAAGTTTTTAAAAGAAGGAGACAAGGTAAAAGTAAGCATGGTACTGAAAGGAAGAGAAAAAGCCATGGGAGACCTGGCATCAAAAAAAATCATCTTTTTTTTGGAAACGACCGATAAATTAATATCAGTGAAAGTTGAACGAGAATTAAAGCGCGAACCAAAAGGATTTACGATTATTATTTCTAAAGAGTAAGTTAGCTACGAAATACGAATTTTTTACGAATATACCAATAACAAAAAACGTTTTCATTCGTATATTGGTACTTGATTCGTATTTCGTAGAGAAATCATGAATAAGACAAAAAAGGCACTCATTAAACGGTTCAAAATAACCGGTACCGGAAAAATTTTAAGAAGGCTTACAGGCCAGAATCATTATCGTGCAAAAAAAACCGGTGAAATGAGAAGGAAAGGACGAAAATGGATTGAATTATCAAAGTCAGAAACAAAACGAGTTAAAAGATACCTACAAAGCTAAATAAATTATTCTAATTATTCTAATTGCTCTAATTATTCTAAATAATAACTAATATCTAAAACGTTTTTAGACATTAGGATTTAGGATTTAATTAGGTCAATTAGTATAATTAGGTTAATTAGAATAATTCACATGACTAGGGTTAAAAAAGGAGCTACAGCCCACAAGCACAGAAAGCATTTATTAAAACATGCTAAAGGTTTTAAGTATGGCCGGAAGTCAAAGTATAAATTGGCCAAAGATGCCCTAAGACATGCCTGGACCTATTCTTACCGGGATCGAAAAGTTAAAAAAAGAGACTTTAGGCAATTATGGCAATTGCAAATCAATGCGGCTGCCAGAAAACTTGGCATCAACTACAGCCAGCTAATCCACGGGTTAAAATTGAAAAAAGCGGAACTGGATAGAAAAATTTTATCTGAACTAATCAAAAAATATCCCGCCGTGTTTGAGACAATTATTGAAGAAGTAAAAAAGAAATAATTTTTCTAACCTTGAATCACGAAATGCTTTCGCGGTATTTTTCCAAAATTCGGCAGGTGAAAATGTGATAGAATTTTCAGGCTTAGCCAAAGGCTCCGCCTGAAAATTATAGCACGTTTTCAACCCGAATTTTGGGAAAAGACCCGAAACTTGCTTTCCAAAGGGCATTTCGTGATTCAAGGTTTCTAACAAAAAATCGCCCAATGGGCGATTTTTTTTGTTTCCTAGATGATTGCCGTAATAATATCTCCGGGCATGCTTGTTTGAACAAAGAAGACGCTAAGAAGCAAAAACAAAACGACTAGCAAAAATAATGTTCTATATTTTTTCATCATCATATTTATTATTGTTTAATTTAAATTAATTATACAATATCATATTAAAAAAGAACAATAAGTTTTCCCCAGTTAGTTTCTCAAAAATAATGTTCTTTCTTTAATAGCGCCATCTTTAATTTTGCTCCCCGATTGTATCCGCCAATACTTCCGTTACTTTTAATGACCCTGTGGCAAGGAATTGCAGAATCATAATTTTTATTCAACGCATTTCCCACGGCGCGGGCAGCCCGCGGGCTGCCCGCCAATTTTGCCACTTCCTTGTACGTTAAAACCTCTCCTCTGGGGATTCTTTTGACAACGTTATATACCTTTTGTTGAAACAAGGTAATCATTCGCCTTTTTAAACGCCTCTTTAGCAGGCTTATAGGTTAATTTTTTAAAAGCTTTTTCGTATGGCAGCCACTCAAAACCAATGTGTTCATCTGAAATTTTTACCTCTTCTGTTTGGGTTTGGGCTAAATACAACGTCACCACCTTAAATACCCAAGGTGCTTTTTTCTTGTCTTCTGGTTTTAAGTTATAAGTTCTTTTAAATACAAATTTGGTGTGTTCTTTAAATATGTCATCTATGTGCAAATCTTTAATTCCTGTTTCTTCTTCTACTTCTCTTTTTACGGTTTGTTTTTCATCTTCACCTTCTTCGATATGCCCGCGAGCGAACTCCCAATGTCCTGAACGATAATGCAAAAGCAGATAATACACTACATTATCTTTTAATCTATATATAATTGCTCCAGCTGATTTTTCTTTGGGCATGATTTTTAACTTAAGTTAAAAATCACCGAGTACAAAATTTTGAAAAAAATTTTGTGCTTGGTAATTCAATTATTTCTAAAAATATTCTAACAATTCTTCAACCGACAATGTATTAATAATATCTTTTTTCTCCGCCCATCCGCGCCTTGCCTGTGCTACCCCGTATTCCATAAACACCATCTGGTCTTTGTGGTGTGAATCGGTGTTGATGATCATTTTTATTCCTTCTTGTTTCGCCCTTCTTATGTATAAATCTCGCAAATCTAATCTGGCTGAAGAATTAATTTCTAAAATCGTCCCGGTTTCTTTGGCAAGCTTTAGCATGGTATCAAAATCAATTTGGTATTCATCGCGCTGATTTACAATTCGCCCAGTCGGATGGGCGATAATATCTACATTTGGGTTTTTCATCGCTTTTTCAATTCGCGCCATCATCTGGCGCTTTTCCATTTTAGTATTTAAATGGACTGACGCAATAACGTAATCTAATTTTGCCAATACTTCATTTTTAATATCAATGGAACCATCTTTTAAAATATCGGCCTCAACGCCGTGCAGTACGCGAAACTTTTGGCCGCTTGCCAAAAATTTCGCGTTGATTTTTTTAATCGCCTCGTGTTGTTTTAATAACTGCCCTTCATTTAACCCATTTTCAATCTTTAAGGTTTTTGAATGATCCGAAATACCGATATATTCATAGCCTCTCTCCATAGCAGTTTTGGCCATCACTTCAATGGAATGCTCTCCGCCATTCCAATTAGAATGGCAATGCAAGTCGCCCTTAATATCCTTTAACTCTATTAGTGCCGGCAAACTCCCGCCCAAAGCGGCAGTAATTTCTCCAGTATCTTCCCGCAATTCGGGCTCTATATAAGGCAAGCCAATAGACTTGTAAACTTCTTGTTCTGTTTTGCCGGCAATCATTTTAGAACCCGAAAAAACGCCGTACTCGCTCAACTTTAGCCCTTTGTCGATGGCCATTTTCCTGGTAGCAATATTATGAGCCTGCGAACCCGTAAAATACTGCAAGGCAGCCCCATAACTTTTAGCCGGCACTACCCGCAAATCCATGTCAAAACCCTGCGCCATATGCACCGAAGCCTTAGTGCCGCCCTTGCCCCAAATTTTTTTAACCCCTGGCAAGGCTACAAAAAAATCCATCACTTTTTCAGAGTTTTTTTTCGCCGAAGGCGAACTCGCCTCTGGCGAGGAGACCACCAAAAAATCCACATCTCCAATCGTTTCTTTTCTTCTTCTAAGCGACCCCGCCAAACTCGCTTTTTGCACTTCTTTTAAATTTTCTAATTTTTCTAACACTTCTCGCGCAATCGGCAAAATTTCCTGCAACAATACCCTTCCTTTATTTTGTTTTACAAATTCAATTCCTTGAATAATATTTTTTTCTGTCGTTTCCCCAAAACCAAATAATGGCGCTATTTGGTGTTTTTTAACCGCTTTTTCTAAATCTTTAATATTTTTAATGCCCAGTTTTTGATATAAGACTTTTATCTTTTTAGGGCCTAATCCCTCTACCCGTAAAAGTTCATCCATATTAACTGGCAAACTTTTTTTAAATTCTTCATAAAACTTAACTTTCCCCGTTTTTAGATATTCTTCGATATGGTCAGACATCGCCTTGCCAATGGCCGGAATTTCTTCTAAAGCTTTCCTTCCCCCTTTAATATATAGTTGGGCCACATCATCTTTTAAGCCTTCTAAAGAAGCAGCAGCCTTTTGATAGGCATAGGGTTTGAACGCCACGCCGTCTATTTCCAAAAATCTGGCAATATCATAAAAAATTTTAGCGATTTCTTGGTTTTTCATCGGTTATTATGTTATATGCCGCTGGATGGGAATCCTTATCACTTTCTCGCCAGTAAAAGAAATTTCATTTTTAACCGTTAACAATAAAAGACCGGCCAAAAAAGAAAATGCGCTCACGAAAATAAAGACCGATGCAAAGCCAAAATAGGCCACGCAAATTCCTCCCAGGCCTCCCGCAATTCCTACCCCAAGCCCCGATACGGTACTATGAGTGCCCCATTCCACCGCTTCCTTTCCCTGATCAATATGCCGGGTAAAAATAGCAGACCAGGAAGGAAAGTTAATCGCCGCAGCGATTGCATAAAAAACCTGCCAGGCATAAATGTGCCAGGGCTGGGTAGAACAAAGATAACCAATCGGCACGAGCGCCATCATAAACGTTCCAATAACCATAAACCAAAAATCGTCTTTTTCTCCGTAATTTTTATCAAGATAGCGCCCAATGGGAATTTGCAGCAATGATTTGGTAATCCAAAAACATAAAGCGGAAAAGCCTGCAACTTTTGCGGCTTCGGATATATTCCCGGCCGCAATATTTTTTACGATAAAAATAGCAAAAATAGGACCTATTAAACCCAAGCCTGAATTTAAGAAAAAATCACTAATAATCAGCATTTTTACTATTTTATTTATTAATGAAGGCATAGTTTTTGAAAGATTAATTTTAAATATGATTTATAATTATACTATAATTCAAGCAAAAAAGCGCTCTAAGCTCTGAATTACGAAACTCTTTCGCGGGAAAAAGACCCGAAAAGTAATTTAAAACGGTAGTTTCGTAATTCAAAGCGCTAGGGCGCTTCTTCTAAATATTCTAACTAATTTCGTAACGAATATTTTTTATTTTATATTTTGTCTTTTCTGGAGATTCAATAATAATTTCATCTCCCACCTTGCGCCCCAACAAAGCCTTGCCTACCGGAGATTCATTGCTAATTTGGCCAAGCTCGGGGTTTGCTTCCAAGGTTCCCAAAATCGTAAATTGAGCAGGACTGCCATTGACCGACACTTCTACCTCTGCTCCAATGCCCACAAAAGTTTGTTTTTCTTTAGCTGGCTTTTTTATTAATTCGTAGTGCTCTAAAATATTCTTTAACTCATCAATCCTATTCCTCAAAGAAGTCATGTCTTCTTGGTAGCTGACAAATTCCGGATTTATATCTTCGGACTCAAGCATTTTAGGAGCTTCTTGCAAAGAAAGCTTATTGTGTTCAGAAACAACTAAGTCATCATGCTCTTTCTTGAGCTGTTTTAGTTTTTCTTTTGTAAGATAAAACACTTTTTCGTCATTCATAATCGCTTCGCTAAATGCGATACTAATATACCTGCCCGCAGTGGCTACGCCACAAGCGTTGCAGGCGGGCTAATTCATGCTAATGATACTAATCACGTCACACCTATATTGTTAGGTTTTTATATTGGTATCAGTACTTCCACTTATCTTATTCTCGTTTCTTCAAATTGTCAAACTTTGTAAACTGCGTACCCTTCTCTGACTTTTTCACTAACTTTCAATCCCACAGAATTTCCCTTCTTTGCCTTTTTTACTTCTGTATGATCAACCTGCATAGACTTAACTTTTTGATTAAAATCAGTGGCCTCGCCGCCGATAATCCTAATTTCATCTCCCTGGGCTAATGGAGTCAATAACTTAATTACCCCAACACTAATATCGGAAAAATAGTGTGTTACCTTGCCTGCCAATTTGCCTTCTGTTTTTCTTACTTTACTAGCGGCGGATTTTTTTACCTTTTTTGTTATTTTAGCTTTTTGCTTTGATTTTACTTTTTTCATATATTTACTTTAAATTACTCTAATTTTAACAAAAACCATATTTTAAGCAATAACCCTAAATCACCGAATATCTTTTGATGGATTTTACGTAAAAATAAGAGCGAGGCGAAGTAAAAATTTCTGAACGCATGCAATGCTATGCGTTTAGAAATTTTTACAAAGCCGTAGCTTTATTTTTATAAAATAGGCGAAAGATATTCGGTGATTTAGGGTAATGAAAAAGGCTCTCCGAAGAAAGCCTATGTATGGGGAAGTTGGGGCGGCTATTGAATTGAGGGGGTTGGGGTTGGGCGGGGGAAAAAAAGAAAAGAGCTGTCAGACTCGCTTTTGAACATCAGAGGATATTCAAATGAGCTTATCTAACCTAATAATATCAAGCCACAAAACCATGTCAAGGAGTAGCTGTGGATAACTCTGAATGCAATGCCAATCTACAAATCTTATGCTAATTTACGAATTGCGAATATGTACGACGTCCACCACATTAGCATTTTTGTAGATTAGCATAAGATTCGCATATTAGCATTATCATTACACTCTTGAGACTCTCGTAAACCCCGAACAAGCTACAATTTCAACTCCCTGTTTTTGTAATTCATCCATCAACAAATTAACCCCCAAAGAATCGGAAGACATGTGCCCCGCAATCACAATATTAATATGAGCGGCCGTGGCCTCTTTTTTATGCTCTTCTGAAATGTGCATTCCAATAACCGTGCCAATTCCCGCCTGGGCGATTTTTTCATATAATTTTGGCGAGCCTTCGGTTCCTCCGGTAATTTCCGATAAAGCTATCTTTCCGCATCGATGATCGGGCGCACCCACAAAAATTTTAGGGCCGACCCCGATTTTCATTGCTTCTTTGTATTCTGGAATTTCCTTTAAAGCATTTATCACATCCTGCACCTTTTCTAATTTCTTGCTTTCAATATGCTTTTTTAAAAACTGGGCCGCTAAATTATCTGTTGGCGTGTGCGAATTCATCAAATTAATATTTAGCAACCGAGCCGTATCCACGGTTCGCTGATGATTTGAAGCATTAACTCCCCGCGCAACTTCAGAAATTCGTTCCCGCATTAAGCCTTCGGCCACATTAATCGGCACGCCATAGTAATTATAAACATCACACTGCAAATCCATCACGTCAGCCAACTGGGCCAAACCCTTGCCAATGGGGTGATGGGCAATCACCAAATCTATATTGCCAAGCTCGCGGGCCAGCAAAATTTCTTCCGGCCCAATATCAATGCCAACTAACACCCGCTTAATTTCTTTATTTTCAGAAATGTTATAAACCCCCGAATCGAGGTAGGGATTTTCCAAAGCCTCTTTATCAAATTCTTCCTGCTCTTTTAAAGAGAGTTTTAAAAAAGCGCTTTTTTTATTATCCAAAAGCTTCTGCACCCCTTCCTTGCCGCGGAAGTCAGATTCCATTCCCATCTTGATTGATAAATTTTGGATTTCTTGTATGGTCATGTTAAAAAAGCGACACCAATTTACTAATCACACCCTAATATACGAATGCTACGAATATCGTTTTCGTATTAGTAAATTCGGGTGTCATTAGCAGATTGGGGTCGCTTATTTACTTGCCTCTTGCTTCATCCGCTTTCCCCGGCTCTTGCGCCAGCGTTTATTAATTCTGGCATTATGCCTAGTTGAATTTCGTTTCATACATTTTTACTCCGTAAAAATACGCTGATTCACGCGGATATCAACGCGGATTTTCGCGGATACCAACTACTTTGCTTCAGATTTTTTTGTCTCTTTTTTAGTTTCTTTTTTTGTTGTTGATTTTTTAGCTTCTTTTTTTGCTTCAATCTTCTTTGGCTCTTGTGCTTTTTCGTTTCCGTGTGATTCTGCGTTAATTTCTGCGCCTTTTGGCGATGGGATAAATTTTTTATAAAGATTATTAATTAGTTCATCCTGCTTTTTTATATCCAAAAACTGGCTGCGGATCCGCGCCTTTTCTGTTCGGATGAATTTCTTGTCAGATTTTCTAATGGTATTATTTTGAGACATAGTTGTAACAATAAAAAATGGCTATAAACCATTTTGTTGTATATCTTGTACTCTAACCTAAAATCTTAAAAAAAGCAACCTTCGCACGTGAATCTTGTTTAAAAAAAGAGTCCCGCATTGCAAGCAATGCGGGACTGAAAATACTATACCCCTTCCTCCACGACGAAACGGCCGCAGGTGCCACCCGATTCAGTGCAGAGACTCAAGTAAGACCTCTGCCATCGAAGATCCTTCTTGGAATTAATAGCAAATCGAGACAGCCTCATGATATATCGATGGCCCGAAGCTTCGAACACGTCTCCAGGAAAAAGAAGGCTATCACAATCCCTCTTCCCATAAATGTATTTCTCTAAAACGCTCCCCCTCTTGTATTTCTGATAGTCATCCCAAAGGGCCATGCAGATCGAAGCGCCACAAAGAATGATTCCCTTCGTCGCCCTCACACGAGCAAGGTGTTCCTCTCCCGTAACATAGAACTCTCCCCTGGCAAGGCGAGTAACAAAACTCAACCTACCGACATCGACCCACCTGGCGGCCGCGCTGTTCTTGTCCTGCTCGGAAAATAACGGGCGATAACCCTCTTCCTGCAAAAAGGGCCTGACATCGAGGCCGATGGATTCGTAAGAGCTGTTCTTGGACTTAACGCCACTGAAAGAGAATTTCGACATGGCATCTCCCCTGACTTGAAAGTGCAGTGCTCGACATACCGAAGTGGCAGTCGTAGCAGTTACAATCATACACTCTATGCTAAGTCTTGTCAATGTTCAACAGTTCTTTGACTATATTAGCATCGCTCCATGGTATTTTTTTGCCATTGGCTAAACACATCCACATTTCCGAACCTTTACCGGTAATTATAACTGTGGCAGCGGAGTCGGGCGCAGAATTGTGCCCGGCCAATTCTAATGCTTTTTTAATTGCCTCTTTTCTATCTAATACAATATGGTAATCATGATTTTCAATTCCATTACCAACCTGTTCCATGATTTCCAGAGGATCTTCATCATAAGGATCTTCGTTGGTAATAATAATTTCCCGGCAATATGTTTGGGCTATCTTGCCCAATACCGGCCGCTTCCAGGTATCTCGCCCACCACCGCACGAACCCAAAACGCAAACCAATTTGGAATTTATGATTTGTGGTTTGGAATTTCCCGTCCAGCTTGAAAGCGTTTTATAAACGCTTTCAAGCTGGACGGGCGTATGTGCATAATCCACCACCACTAAGGGTTTTTTTGAAACTACTTCCATTCTTCCAGGAATCCCAGTCACTTTTTCCAAAGCTTTCTGGCAAATTTCCAGTGATATGTCATAATTTTTTGCCACCGCGATCGCTGCCAAGGCATTGTAATTATTAAATGTTCCTAAAATGTTAAGTGAAAACTCAGTATTGTTTAAATTAATATCTCCGGCTTCCAATCCAAAGGTCATGGTCTTTTTGGCAGATGTTTGCAAAAAATATTCACTGTTTTGATCATCCACATTTATAATGTGGGTATTTTTCACCACTTTAAACAGCTTTAATTTTTCATTGCGGTAATTTTCAAATCCGCCGTGTGATTCAATGTGCTCGGGGCTTAAATTGGTAAAAACCGCCGTGTCAAAACGAATAAATGCATGGCGGAATTGCCGAATGCCTTCTGATGTAACCTCTAAAACTGCGTACTTGCAATGTTCCTCTACCGCCTGCCGCAAAAATTCTTGTATTTTAAATCGGCCGGGCATCGTCATTTTTAATTCATTTTTCCGCTCTTTATCTTTAATTTTAAACCTAATCGAAGAAGCAGAGGCCACGCTATAGCCCGCTTCCTCTAAAATTCTAGCAATAAAATCCACCGTAGTTGATTTACCGCTAGTGCCTGTAACCCCGATAACTGTTAATTTGCGCGAGGGAAAACCATATATAATCGCCCCCAAAAGAGCCCAAAGCCAGTAATAAAAATCCATCAAAAAATCAGGTATTGCATTTTTAACCGCAGATTTAATATTCATGTTTGAAATTTAGCATGAATTTGAAATAAAAAAAAGCCGGTTTCAATAAACCAGCCCATTAAAAATCACTAAACAACGCCCGCCCAAACCAATAAGCCTTTCTTGCAAAAAGGACATATCGTACGCATGCGGGCCATCGGCCACATAATAGAAACCTTTCCATTCATCTTGCACCAAGAAGAGCAGTCTTTACATTCCACTAAACACCTAGCGGCCAATCCGTTACCTGAATCGCTTATTTCTTGCCAAGCAAGCCTTGAAATTTCTTGGTAATCATCTACTCTCTTTTTGTCTTTTTCTATGGCTTCCAACCACTCCATCTTAATCACCATAGATTCGATTTTTTTAAGCCTTCTTTCAGATATAATGACTACCTTTTCCATAAAAGATTCCCTTCTGTCATTGTTAAGGTACCGAAAATTTGTATAGGTAGTTTTTACTCCAAATTGCCTTGCATGTCAACTCTTTCCTAGGCTTTTTAACGCTACTTTTATCCTTTCTTCCATATCTTTCACGCTAGCTGGAACTTGCGCTAACGCCTCTTTTGCCTGCTGGCTCGAAAAACCAAGCTGGGTTAGCGCATCTTCGGCCGGGTCTTTCGAGCCTTTTAATTTTGCCGTGCTGATCATTTTGATTTTTCCCGTTAATTCTAAAATAATGGTCATGGCTTTTTTGGCGCCAATGCCAGGGATGCCGGCAAATATTTTTTCGTCTTGCGCCAAAATCCGGTCTTTAATTTTTTCTAGTGACCCCAGCGCCGCAATATCCAAAGCTGATTTAGGTCCGACGCCGCGAATATCCATAAGCACTTCAAAAAAATCCAGCTCATCATAGGTTAAAAAGCCATACAAATCCAGGGCATCTTCTTTTACGTTTTGAAAACAGAATAATTTTACATCGGCGCCAATTTCTGGTAATTTTAACAAACTTTGGCGGGACACAAAAACCTTGTAGCCAATTTGAGCCACTTCAAGTATGATGAATTTATCCTTCTTTAATATAATTTTTCCGTTTAAATAGGAGATCATTTTTTCTTTCGTCATTGCGAGGCGCACCGAAGCAATCTTAATAGCCCAAACCAGATTGCCACGGCGGCGGCCCACAGGCCGCCGCCTCACAATGACGGTAATGCATTTAATCATAGCATGGAATTTAAACTAGAATCAAAATTCAAACCTGCCGGAGATCAACCCCAAGCTATTCAAAAACTTACGGCAAATCTGATGTCTGGCATAAAACACCAAACACTTTTAGGTGTAACTGGCAGCGGGAAAACGCATACCATGGCACGAGTCATCGAAAAAATCCAAAAACCAACCTTAATTATTTCTCCTAACAAAACCTTGGCCGCCCAACTTTATCAAGAAATGAAAGAGTTTTTTCCCCATAACGGCGTCCACTATTTTGTCTCTTACTATGACTATTACCAGCCCGAAGCCTATATCCCCCAAACTGACACCTACATAGAAAAAGATGCCAAAATCAACCAAGAAATAGATCGTCTGCGGCACTCTGCAACCCAGGATATTTTAAGCCGGAGGGATGTGATTGTAGTGGCTTCTGTTTCTTGCATTTATAACATTGGTTCACCAGAAAACTATCAGAATGTTTCACTACAAATTAGGCCCGGCCAAAAAATCAGCCGCAAGGATTTTATGCTAAACCTCATAACCTTGCAATACAAAAGAAATGATATTGATTTTAAGCCCGGCACGTTTCGAGTACGCGGGGAAATGATTGAAATATATTTAGTCACCGGAGAAAAATTACTACGAGTAGAATTTAGTGGTAATAAGATTTCCAACACTTCTATTTCACCGGTCGGTCCACATTCAAACTTCAAGCTTCAAGATTCAAGCTTCACGCTGTATCCCGCTACCTTCTGGGTAGCTCCGCAAGATAAAGTTAATTTGGCCATTGAAAATATAAAACTGGAATTACAAGAACGGCTGAAAGAATTAAAACAACGGAACAAATTAGTGGAGTATCAACGCTTAGAACGAAAAACCAATTACGATCTGGAAATGCTCAAAGAAACCGGCTGGTGCCAAGGAATTGAAAACTATTCAAGCCAACTGGAATTTCGAAAACCGGGCAGTCCACCGTTTTCGCTAGTTGATTATTTTAATTATTTTAACCCCGTTAGAAACAGCCCGCCCACGGGCCCTTCGGGCGCGCGCAAGCGCGCGGGCGGTGTTTCTAACGGGGTGAATCCAGATGGATCGCTTATTTTCATTGACGAGTCGCATATTTCTGTACCTCAAATTAAAGCCATGTCCATTGGCGACAAAGCTCGCAAAGAAACCTTGATTGATTTTGGATTCCGCCTGCCATCGGCCATCGACAACCGGCCACTGAAATTTACTGAATTCCAAGAACGCCAAAAACAGACTATATATGTTTCGGCCACTCCGGCGCCTTATGAATTAGAAAGGTCTGGCAAAGATGTTATAGAGCAAATCATCCGGCCAACCGGGCTTTTGGAACCATCTATAGAAGTCAAAAAAACCGAAAATCAAATTAAGGACTTAATGAATGAAATCGAAAAAGAAGTAACGAAAAAACACCGCGTGTTGGTAATAACATTAACTAAGCGCTTGGCCGAAGAAATTTCAACCTATTTAGAAGAACGCAATATTAAATCCCAGTATTTGCATTCAGAAGTAAAAACCATGGAACGACCCGAAGTCTTGAAAAATTTCCGGCAGGGAAAATTTGATGTGCTAGTAGGAATTAATTTATTAAGAGAGGGGTTAGATTTACCCGAAGTGGCGCTAGTAGCCATTTTAGACGCCGATAAAGAAGGGTTTTTAAGAAATAAAACCACCTTGATACAAACGATGGGTCGGGCCGCCCGCCACTTGCAAGGCCGGGTTATTTTATATGGTGATAAAATCACCATGTCGATGCAGGGCGCCATTGATGAAATAAATCGGCGCAGAAAAATTCAAGAAGCTTATAATAAAAAACACCACATTACACCAACGGCGATTATCAAAGACATCCGAGATTGGGGATTTTCTAAGCCCGAAGATGTTGCACTAGAATTTTCCGCCCGAGGCGGATCCGCCTCGGGCGGAGATTTAGTGCAAGATAGAAAACTTCTAGAAAAAGAAATGAAAATCGCCGCCAAAAATTTAGATTTTGAACGGGCGGCAAAAATCCGAGATTTGATAGATAACTTTAATAAAAAATAACTTAAACCAAAAAGCCCTGTAGGGCTTTTTGGTTTATTTTGCGCTTCCTTCTGACTGAATTTTCTCTAAAGCTTGTTTTATGTTTTTTAACATTGCCTCGGGACGAACACTAGCAATAGTCTTTCCAGAAGAATTGTATATTGAACCAACTGACAAATCCACTTTAAGTCTTTGCTTTACTATATCCAAACAGACATTCGATTCAACAGTTTTTAACTTACCAGAAATACCATTCTTTAACGTCTGCACAATTTCATCTATAGAAGCATCTTCTTTCATCCCCAAAGCATCTCTTATATTAGAAAGATTATAGTTTTTTACTTCTTTTTCTTCGTCTTCTAGAAGCTTGACCTCCGACTTTCCCTTAATACCCGACTCTCCACCATCTTTTGCATCAGCAATATCAGCCTCGCCACTTTCTGGCGCCACTAGAGCACGAGACGACCCGCTGTTAATTGGTGGAAGTAGCGTTTCATTTTTGTTTTTAGCTTGATTTAATTTAGTTTGGAAAACCTCAACCTCTGCATGATACCTCCTACGCCTTACATTATATTCTACTAAAATTTCTGCCAATTCTTCCGGACCTGATTTATTAATTTTTTCCTCTTCTTTTGGTATTGGATTTAACTCATCGAATGCATCAGTAAAATATTTTAACGCTTCTTTTCCAACTTCACTATCTTCTTTTTTAAATCTTACAATGTATTGCCCACAAAGATCAACTAATTCTTTATAATTTCTTATTAATTCTACTTTCCGTAATTCTTCTTCTACCATTTTCGATCTTTCAGAAACTGGGGGGAGTGCTGGTCTTTCTGAACCTGCTGGCTTTTTATTTTCAACTACCGGTATTACTGGCTCTACCACTTCACCATCTATTATTAATTGGGGATTTTTCAACTTTATCGGTTTAGGTTTTACGGCTTCTTTTGGTTTTTTTTCTGAAACCAATGGTTTCTCATCAACTACTACTCTCCCCGACTCTTCTTCAAGAATATCATCCATTACAGTCTCCCCCTCGTTTCTAAATATACCCCAACCCACCCTTTTTATAGATTTTAAAGATATTATAGTAATCCCAGAGATAGAACTTAGTATTGCTCTAGCTGGACGAACCAATACTCTTGTCAATTTTCTTAATCTATTTTTTGCCGGTTCAATTGGTTCTGGAAATAATACATATTTATCTCCAACTCTTTTAATTTTTGCCAATTTTTCACCAACATCTTTGAAATCATCTATGATTTGCCCAAAAAATCTACCTGATTTATAAATTCTACTTTTCTCTTTTTTTTCGGTTCCTATTTTTTCTTCCTCGTTTTCAACTACTGACTCTGGTTTGGTTTCTTGCTCTACTCCATTCTCGTTCCTAAACTCCTCTGCTTTCTTTTTATGATTTTTTATTATCGCATTTAAATTTTCTATATTTTTTTCTGTTATATTTTTTCCAGAATCTATGCTTTCTTGCGATTTAGCTTCATACTCTTTCATATACTTAAACCTCCCCGAAAAATATGCTAATGCATCTGGTTTATCCTTAAACTCTCCAATATAACCCTCAAGATCTCCAATCGCCATGCCAAGGGTTTTAAAATATCGATCTTTTAAATTAGACTTTTCTTCTGATTCTACTTTTCTTTCTCCCGCTTCTTGGCTTTGCAATTCTTTTGACTTCTCCGCTTTTTCCAATAAAAATTCGCGCACCCCATCTTTAACTTCTTCTGGTATAATCGTAGAATTTCTTAAATCTGCTTCTATAAAATCCCTATATTTTAATTGATTTAATCTAATATATTCATCTTGATTTTTCCTAATTCTAACAATTTCTTCGTTTATTTTTGCGGCTTCTTCTTGTAGTTTTTTAGTAGGCGGCTTTATGCCCCATTTACCGTCCTCGTTTTTATAAAATTCATATTTTCTTTCTTTTTTTACTTTTGGTTCTGCTGCCGGTGTTTCTGGTTTTGGCGGTGTTGGCCTTTCAGGAGTCCGCTGGGCATAAGCAATCTTTCCCTTTTTATCTTGATATTTAACAACTTGGTCGACACTTAACTCGCCAAAGATATATGTCTTACCTGTATCAGCCTCAACACCCTCTCCAAGCAAACGACTACCAAACCCTCCCTTATCATCTCTAAACTGCACCGATTTCCCTACTTCTTCTTGAGTTGGTTCGCTCTTTTTCCACTCCCGATATGTTATATCTTTGATTTTATTTAAAACTTCTCCTGTTTTTTCTCCAGTTTGAGCATCAAAAACTTCGAATACTAATTCTTTATCCGCTATTTTTTCTCCTTTTTCTATTTGCACCCGCCCAAGCTTTAAATACTGCCTTTTTCCATCTTTAAATTGATACACTCTTTTGCCTTGCAGTTTTTCAAAAAACTCTTTCAATTCTTGGGTTCCGTTTTCTTTATCAAGTTTATGTTTTTCTCTTACGGCCTCTAAGAGCCTTTTTTTCTTGGGCTCTAATTCGCCTTTTTCTTTTTCTAATTTTGCTTCTTTTTCACTTTTTTCTACAACAGATTCTGGCGCAACTGGCACAGTTTCCACCACAGGAGTTTCTTGGCCAGCCAAAACCTCTGGGGTTTTATCAGACACCTGCCCACTTGATTCTATTTTATATTTAGGATCATTGCTAATTTTATCAATAGTTTCGTTTAGGCTTATTAGGTCTTCTTCAATTTTTGTTTTAATTTCTTTCCATCCTTCTGCCCCGCCTTTTTGTAATTTTATCATTTTATCAATTCCGCCATTGATAGTGCCAAGAATCTTAAACCAATGAGTCTTTATGTCGCTCGCAACGTCCGAATCTCTAATTTTATCCTCTGTTTCTCTAAAATATTCTTCGATTGAATTTATATCAGATATTTCGAGGTTTATCGGATCCGTTCCTTCAGAAGTTTGCGGAAGAGCGACACCCTCCTCTGAAGCTTCTTGGATTGGCGCCGAGTTTTCTCCTAAATCTGAAGCAGTAGTATTTTCGGGTTCTGCAGGAAGATTCACTTCCTCTCTTATTGATTTTGGCACCAAATCACCCTTCTGATCAAGCTGTTTCGCTTTCCGTCCTCTTTTTAAGGCGCCTCTCTTTTCTTTACCTTTTAATCTATCTTCTCTCTTTCCTTCTATACCCTTAACATCTGTATCTTCTGGTGATTGTTCTAAAGAACCTAAACCCTCGTCAACAGTTTGACTGCCGTCCTCTGCCCGAGTTTCTCCCAAATCTTCTTGTGGTTCTTTAATTGGATCTTCCGAAGATAAACCTGGTTCTTTTTCGGCTGCGCTCATAAGTTAATAATAATTATTTTTTATTTAATAATAGCATTTCAAAAACAAGGCGACAAGGTCGACCCCTTGCAAAATCATATATTATCTGTTACCATCTTCTTATCATGGCAATTACCAAATCAGCCAAAAAAGCTATCAGGCAAAATAAAACAAGGCGAGCAAGAAACCTTGTTTATATCAATAAAGTAAAAAAACTCGTAAAAGAGGCCAAAGCTTTTGTGATGCAAAAGAAAACCAAAGAAGCGCAAGATTTGCTGCCAAAAGTGTTTCAAGCCCTAGACAAAGCGGCCAAGGTAGGCATTATTAAAAAAAATAACGCCTCGCGGCACAAGTCCCGAATGGCTAAAATAGTAGATAAAGCTTCTAAGTAAATTTATTAATTTAAAACCAAAAACCAGCCCGCGGGCTGGTTTTTGGTTTGTTAGATAATTTTTTACAAAAATTCTATTTCTTTCTGTATTAGTTCAATAATCTTATTTTTTATTAAGGGCTTCTCAGCATTAGAAAACACATCAAACAAATTTTTATCATATTCATCCTTATCGTTTAGGGTATTTTCCAGACTAGATTTTAAAGTATCCTCTTTGACACCCAAATCTTTAAGGCGTTTGATGTTATTTGCTATCAGACGCCTGATCTTGTCCATAGCCTCAGCATACGTATTATATTTTTCTGTCTTAAAAATTTCATATAATTCATCGATGCTATTAGCTTCTTTTATGAGATCTTTAAAAAACTCTCCCTTGCTCTCCTGAGAAGCAATCGCAGTATCATCAAGGCTAGCTTCTTTGCTTCCACCCAATTGGACTTCGTCGTCACTTTCTACTGGCCCTGTTTCTATTTTATTCATATTTTTATTATTTAATATTTTTATTTTTAAAAGTATTCGACTAACTTAATTTTAGTATTTATCAAACATCTAATCAAGCGCTAAAACCATTTTAAATCCCCGCAATCAATACGTCCAGCGCAGTTTCGGCTTCTATGTTTCCCATTTTAATATCTGAATCTATGTTAAAGATTTTTTGGTAAATACTTTTTAATTCTTCAAAACTAAATTGCCGGCATTGAAAATATGTTTTTTTAACCACAAAAGGATGCAGGCCACTTTTTTTTACCATAGAAGCGTACATTAACCCCTTTTCCTGCAATTCTTTTATAACCAGTAAATTCCGAAATTGGTAGCCTATCATAGAAAGCAAATACAGCGCATTATCCCCGCCATCTAAGTGTTTGTGTAAAAAAACTAGCGCTTGTTTTTTGTTTTTTTCGGCTAAAGCATCTATGGTTTTAAAAATATCACTTTGGATATTTGGCTTTACCAGCAATTCAACATCGGCTTTTTGAATTACTCCTCCCTGTTT
>JAHFKU010000007.1 GCA_023245195.1 Candidatus Staskawiczbacteria bacterium | reverse complement strand
TCCCTATAGGTATCCATTGCCTTCCAAAATCCTTCGTGTTTATATACTGATAGCTGGCCAATGGCTGCCATTTTTTTCAAACCGCTTTGTTCGTGTCCATTGTCAAAATATGGCAGGGCATTCTTATTAAATACCATAAACCCGCCGCTTACATAGTCGTGCAGTAATGGCTTTTCGTCAAAACTTTCAACTAAATTATTCCCATTGGTTTTTATAAGTCCATATTTAGAATGGGGATGCACACCGCTGATAGTGCCTAAAAGCCCATGGCTTTTATGAAAAGCCACTAAATCTTTAATGTTAATATCGCTGACGCCATCGCCATAGGTAAGCATGAAATCATCCTCGGTAATATATTTTTGCGCCCGCAAAATCCGCTCGCCCGTATTACTTTCCAAGCCGGTGTCAGCAAAGGTGATGTTAAAATCATCACCATCGCTATTATGAAACTGCGTTTGACCAGCTGCGGTATGAAGGGTAAAATCGTTCTGGAATTTTTTTTGGTTTAAAAAATAATCTTTTATCATCTCTCCCTTATAACCCAAAGCCAAGACAAATTCATTGTAGCCATAATGGGCATATATTTTCATAATGTGCCATAATATTGGTTTGCCACCAATAAGCACCATCGCTTTTGGCTTGTATTCAGTTTCTTCTTTCATGCGGGTACCCAAGCCCCCGCAAAGGATGATTGTTTTCATAATTTTGGAGTAGTCACGAATATACCAATACGATCAAATATACAAATATTACCAATATACGAATGTGTCCGACCGTCGGGATTTGTATATTTGTAACATTTGTATATTGTTCTAGATTCGTATATTCGTGATTACTCCTTTTTTTCCTCTATTTCGCTAATTATCTCCAAAAAACGTTCGGTTGGATTATATCTTGTTTCTATATAGTCATTATTAAATTTGGCCCTAAATTCATCCAAATTATTTGCATCAACTATTTTTTTAAGATACCCATCTAATTCTTCTATGGTTCCAATTGATACGCTGCAAGCACCCAGTTTCTCAAGGTTATCTGATTTTAATGGGTAATTTAGCAATTGTAAAGCAACTTTTGACCTCATGGCCACTTCTATGAGCGCCGTAGAATTAAAACTGATAAATATATCTGCTCTTTGAAATGTTTCTTCAATCCCTTCTTTTATATCGGTAAATTGAATATCTGGCAGATTTTTCTTTAATAATTCCCGGTCGTCACCGGGATGCGGACGATATATAAACTCCAAGCCCAATTTTTTGCATATGGCATCAATATTATGTGCAGTTTCTAATTTGAGTGAAAAAAAATCTTTGCTATATATTTCCAAGTTTTGACCTAAGTAACACACTACATAGCGGTTACGTTGATTTTTAACCAGAGTGCTCAAAACTTGAGTGCTCGACCAAGCGCCTATAGCAATGGGTGCTTTGGTTTCCTGGTCTTTTTTAATTACGTAGGGATAACCTAAAATATAGATGTCTTCTGGCTTTCGTTTCCACCGATCAATGCATAATTTTTTTGAATGCCCTCCCCAGACCAAAACATAATCAGCGACTTTACCAGTTTCAAAGTTAAACGAATCATATGCCCCATGCTGAATTTCTAAAATAGCAATGCCCAGTTTTTTACTTACCAATATTATAGCTCTTTCTATTGGAGTAATATCATTCCATAGCACGATATAATCCGGCTTTGAGGCTCTTAACTTATTTGCTATTTCTTTAATCAGCCGGTAAAGATAGGTGATATTTTTTTCTTTTATATAAGCTACCACATACTGGTCCAAATCATCGGTTGCAATATAGCCCATGAAATTTTTGATTGCAAATAATCTATCCCAATTTCCATGGGCAACCAATCCCACGTGATGATATTTTTTAGCCCCTAAAATAATATTATAGTACTTAAATGGACGAAATAGGATTTTTTTTCTATATTCTTTTTTACCTTTAAAAAATGATATAATGCATGTATCTAAAAAGTATAAAATATATTTATATCGGTTATATTTTGCAATCGAATCTAAAAAAACGTTAAGAATTTCTTTTTCAGGAGCTTGATAGCCCAAATCCCTTGCCGCATCAAAATAATCTGAAATTAAAAAGTCAGATAACTCTTTTTCGCTCCATGATTCCGGTTTTTCCAGCGTAAATTTTTCATAATCATAATTGGATGCCGTCATAATTTAAACGTGAATCTTAAACCCCCATATAAAAAGCACTTCAGGTCTTTTCTTCAAATTTGATCTACAAATGTGCAATAATTTTAAAATGTAGCTTGCTATATTTTAAAATTCTATCACATTTTCGCCTTCAAATTTGAAGAAAATACCTAGAAAGGGTTTAAAGATTCACGTTTTTAAAATTTAACCATAAACAGTACCTCCTCTCGCTCTTTTGGAGACAAAAAAAGATAAAAACTGCCCAACATTACTATTGAATATACTATGCCCATTTGAAGTATCGTCAAAAAAACATTAGCCGGCTGGAACACTTTTAAAGCCGCCACCGATACTATGATAGTAAAAAGGTAAACCAAAAGATTTTTTTTAATGGCTACATTGAAAAAATCTTTAAAACTTACTTTCATGATTGTTACTATTTGATACAAAGATAAAGAAAAGTCAATTAAAATCATGGGAATCGTAGTTCCCAAAACAACCCCCAAAATTCCCAACGGCCTAACTAAAACTAAACTTAAACCAACATTTAATAGGGCATTTAAAAGATTAATCTTAAAGAATGCTTTCACGTGCCCCTTGGCTGTCGCCAAGCTTGCGCCAACATTTATCGTGTTGCCAAATATCCAAAAAGCTATCAACACCTGGGCCGGTAAAATACTCTCCTCAAAACCGGGCCCCATCCAATTGTTGATAAACAGTTTGGCAAAGATAATGGTAATAATGACTCCGGGAACAAAAATCATGGTCACATATTTCGTTCCCTTAAATAACAGCTCTTTTTGCAAAGCCTCTTTTTGTTCCCCTTCGAGCTTCGCACTGGCCGGTAAAATCGGCCCGATGATAAAACTGTTAATTGACCTAAATCCATTTTGTAAACTATATCCCACGCTATACAAGGTAACCGCTGAAACCGAGGCGAAAGCTCCAATCACAAAGCTATCAAAATTAAAAATGAATAATGATAATAAACTGGAAAAGAATAAGAAAAAACTGAAACCAAAAATCATTTTAGAGGTTTCTTTATCAAAATATGGGAAAGGAATGGGTGTTTTTAATATGTGGTATCTTACGATAATATAAGACACCAAACAGCGCAATATAATAAAAACATAAAACAGGGCCACAAACCAAACCATTCCCAAATGATACGTAAAAATGAAATAAGCAGAAATACCAGTCAGAATGGTTGCTACAATATTACTAATTGCCAGCCAATCAAATCGCTGCAATCCATATAAAACACTATCAAAAGTCCTGCCAGGCCAAATAAACAGCGAAGCCAAGGCCGCCACCCAAAAGAGCTGGCGCATAACTGCCACATCGCCAGAAGATATATGAAAGATGCGGTCAAAACAAAAAGACAAAATCACAAGACAAATGGCCACAAAAATGCCCACAATGGTATAAAAAAACAGCGAAGAATTGATGATTTTTCCCGCCCCCTTAAGATCATTCTTGCCCGTAAATTCAGCTATGTATTTTGGAATGGCAGCCCCTACCCCAAAATCAAGCACCCCGAAATATCCTATGCAGGTGGTCACTAATAAATAAGCGCCGTATACTTCCTTTCCAACATGGGAAACAATGAAGGGAAACAACATTAGTCCCACAACAAAACCGACTATCTGGCTTGCAATATTATACTTGATGTTATTAGTGATAACCCTTTTTCTGGACATAAATAATAACTTTAAATCACGAAATGTCTTCATGATTTAAAGTTTTAGTTCGTGTTTTTTGCAATGATCCACATACTCGAAGAAAGTTTATTTTGGGCAAGAAAATCTTGAAAAGGAACGGCAGTTGTTTCCCAATTATCTATCAGTACCTGTTTTAAAAAAGGATTATTGGAAACATCAAACTCACCGCTCAATATTTTTTTTCTTACGAGCTCCGCGTCTAGCCTGCCCGGCGTCAACGTTTCCAACACTTCAAAACCACAGCGCGAAAGAAGTAACGGCAAAGAATGCGGGTTAAAATAATTTAAATGTTCATAATCCATGCTATTGCACTGTTCTTTTAAAACCGTAAAATCAAACCCTTTGCCGTTTGGACAGGTAACTACAAATAGGCCATTTGGTTTTAAAAATTGCTTGCATTGCTTGATAAAATCTTCGGGAGAAAATAAGTGTTCAATCACTTCAAAGTTTACCACCACATCAAATTTTTCATGTTCTCCAAATGATACCTTTTCAACCGGCAACTCGATGGTTTCAATACCTTTTTCCCTAGATGTTTTTGCCAGGCCCGGCGTTGGCTCAATTGAAACAATTCGCCTAAATACATTGCGCGAAGCGGCTTCCTGGCACAACGTGCCATATGCGCCACCAATATCTAAAATAGAACCTGTTACTACGTTGTATTTTTCACAAAATTCCAATATGGCATCCACCCGGGGTTTAAACATTTTTTCTCTTCTAGCCTTATCTGATGCAGGAAAAATATATTTATCCCAATAATCATACACATTTGACTCCTTGTAGCATATTTCTAACACTTCGGACGAAGGCCTTGGACTTATGTATAAAGTCTGGCAATGATTACAAGTGACATAATCCAATCCGAATTTTTTATACGTAGGGGTAAATTCATTGCTATTGCATGCAGGGCAAGACACCTTCACAAATTTATCGCTGTGCGACAAAAGCCTTGCAAGGTCTTTTAAGAATGCTATTTTTGCGCCTTCCATCACATTTTTTGGCCTGATATCTTCTTCGGAAAATTTGTTTTGATCTTCCATAGTCATTATTTTTTAAAATACTTTATTTTTTAAAATACTTTTCTTGTTCTTTCTCTGATAAATGAACTTTGCCGTAGCTTGAGGCCTCGCCCCAAATATTATCTTTCCACCATTGGCCGCCTTCTATCCACCAAACCCTTGGATCACGGAACGTATCTGCAACCCTATCAAACTCTTCCTCGGTCATATCTACATACTTTAGCCAAATTTTGATATCTGACGACTTTACATGGTCATATTTTCTTACCATTTCAATACCCTTTTCTCTGGTCATATGACCCCTCCTAATATCTTTGGAAGCGTGGTCCGAAGCACGGCCGTAGCCAAACTTAATGTATTTTAAATAGTCATGTGCGCCATTTTCATAAATATCGTCTAGGTTGGACATTTTTCGGTACGTCCTTTCAAATTCACCGTCGAACTGCTCCCAGCCATATTTTTCAATAATAAGTTTTGTAGCTACGTAGGGATCCCAAGGTATAAAATTCCCAAGGTAAATACCCCTGACACCGACATCTTCAAGCTCCTTGTCGCTGGGGTATTTTGCCCATAGCACATCTTGCTCTTTAATACCCATTTTTCCACCCCGCAAAGCGGAGTCAGAGCCCAGCTTAGCTGGATCATCTACCATATCGTCCCAATCAAAACCACGGCACATGTGCTCATCGCGAAACTTGCGGGTCATTTCTATAAAATCATTCATGGAAAACATTCCTCCCAAGTCAATATATCCATGTTCGCCCCAAATAATCAATGGGATATTCATTTTTACCGCAATTTGCACCGGATAAGTATATATTCCGCAATGATTATGCCAATTCATGTCACCCATCATGTAAAAGGCTTTTTTATTTACCTTTTTTAGCGCAACTTCGCTTGGCCTAAAAATAATATGGTCGGTGTCAAACACATGGCGCATTTTTTCAAGATTGCGCTCGCCAACATCCATGTAATTATTTCCATGGTAAGTAACCAGTAACGGTTTAAGCCCAAGCTCCTCGATAGCGTAATGAACCTGGTAATAGCTATCCTTTCCTCCCCCTACAGGAATGATGCAATCATAGCTGCTTTTATTCTTATAAGGAGCTACAATTTTTTTTAACATTTCTTTTCTTTGCTCCCAATTTATATCCTTTGTCTGGGCATGTACCCTGCATCCCGAACACATCCCATTTTCATCAAATGCCAAAGGCACCGCTGAAGATGAAGGGTATACACATTTTGTGCAATAGGTAACTTTTGGAGGTTTATCCATATTATTTGATTTTAATCACGGGCCGAATATTGATACCCGCATTTTTTAATACTTTCTTAGCTTCAATAACACTATTTTCGGTAAAATTAAAGATATTACCCGCAGATACCGCGCTCGCTCCACCTTCTTTAATGCCATCAACAAAGTGCTCAAATATCCCCACTCCGCCACAGGCAATAACCGGTACTGATACTGCATCAACCACCATGGTAATTAATGGTATATCATATCCTTTAGCAGTGCCATCTCTATCTATTGAATTCAAAAAAATCTCCCCGGCACCCTTTTTTTCAACTTCCTTGGCCCATGCTACAGGGTGCAAACCGGTGGCTTTTTTACCATGCTCCACATACACTTCGTATTCTTTATTAGATTTGATTTTTACATCAATTCCAACAACAATGCATTGCCTGCCAAACACTTTTGCGCCTTCGCTGATAAAATCCGGATTTTCAAATGCGGCCGTATTAATAACAACCTTATCTGCTCCCCTTTTTAACCTTTCCCTAATATCTTCTATCGTTTTTATATTACCTCCGAAGGTAAGCGGAATAAAACAGGTTTTTGAAACTCTTTCAATAATATCATAAATGTTATCAATGCTTTTTGTTTTTTTATCGTCGCGCCGCAGATCATAATGCTCATCATTGCTGATATTAATATAGATTAATTCGTCTGCGGACCAGGAATTAATCCTTTCAACTTGAGCAATCGGATCTCCCAATAATTGATGATAGGAAAAGTGTTCACTTCTTACCAAATGTCCATTTTTCAAAAATAAGCAGGGAATGAGACGTTTTTTAAGCATGTGAGTTTTTACGAGCACCCCGCCCCCTAAGCTATTCTTTTCTTGAGAGCACGCCAAGCGCTACCATAATGTTTTAATTTTTTCTCCCTTTGTGTAGCTGATTTTTTTAATACATATGCCTCATAGTAAACCAACTCTACTTTGCCTTTAGCTTTATGTTGTTGAAATCTCCTTTTCAAATCTTCCGTATATCCAATATAAAATTCATTATTAATTTTTAAGATATACACATAGAACATTGGCATAGGGGGCGGGGTTCTCGTCTCTTAAAGAGACTCGAATTTCCTTAGTATCTCCAATCCCTCCGTCTGGCTTTTTTCCGGATGGAACTGCACGGCAAATATATTATCTTTTTGCAAAATGGCTGGAAACACTACTCCATAATTACACCATCCCATAACAATGCTTTTATCTTTTACATCCGGATAATAACTATGCACAAAATAAAATGTTTGCTCTGTATTGCCTCCCTGTAAAATAGTTGACTCAAGGTTACAGGCAACTTCATTCCAGCCCACATGAGGAACCAGTAATTTTTCATGTTCTACATTAAATTTTATCACTTCTGCATCAATCCAACCCAGACCCTCAAACTCGCCTTCTTCATAACTTTTTTTGCAGATAAGTTGCATCCCCAAACAAATCCCTAAAAATGGTTTTTTATTTTCTATCACTTCTTTATTCAAAACTTCCACTAAACCCAACTTTTTTAAGTTTTCCATTCCGTAACCAAATGCTCCAACTCCGGGCAAAATGATGTTATCTGCCTTTTGGATTTTTTTAATATCATTGGTAATTTCTGATTCTATACCCAAAAAATCTAGGGCGTTTTTCACAGAGGTTAAATTTCCCAAACCATAATCTATAATTGCAATCATTGTAAATTATAAATTAATTAAAGTAGTGCCACTGCAACGGCCTGTCTTCTTTAATACCCTTTTTTAGTTGTTTTCCTATCACCTGATTAATGAATTTGGGGCTAATACCAACACCCGGTCTTTTTATCATAATAGTATCAAGGGTAAGCTTTTCCCCTTTTTTTAAATCGCGGGAAGCCACAATGCTTCTTCTGGCGTTTTTGATTGCCATGGCTTCGTTTTTAAGATATTTTTCTTCCGTTATGCGTGAATCACCAAAAATAGTATTAAAAAAACGGATATTATCTATAAATTTCTTAAGATCAACCTGATCCATGGAATGAAAATGGTCATTTCCCTTAATGGTTTTATCTAACGTAAAATGCTTTTCTATGACACGGGCTCCCAGAAGGTAAGCTGTTGTCAGAACCAACATTTTGTCATCGGGGAATGTATGGTCCGAATAGCCAATGGCATAATTGGGAAATAATTTTTGCATCTGTGGTATCTTAAAAAGATTAGCTTTTTCGTATTTGGTAGGATAGTTTAATACGCAATGCAAAAGTATGATTTTTTTATTGCCTTCTTTTTCAATGACGCCTATCGCCTCCGCAATCTCTTTTTTAGTGGAAGCGCCCGTAGAAATAACAATGGGTTTACCCTTTTTTGCAATAAGCCTTAACATGGGAAAATTGGTAATATCAGCTGAAGCAACCTTGAATATGGGCGATAACTTATCTACCAGTTCTACCGCTTCATGGTCAAAGGGGGTTGCCATAAAAACGATGTTATTTTTTTTGGCATACTTTGCAATCTCTTCCCAATCTTCATTAGTTGTGGTATCAAATTTTTTAAAAAGTTCGTATTGCGAGGTTATGGGTTCTTTGGTGGTATCCCAATACGATGGCGAATATTTAGAAGCTATTTTTCCCGCTTTATATATCTGAAATTTAATCGCATGTGCTCCCGCCAATGCCGCTTCGCGCACCATTAACTTTGCGGCAGCCACATTGGAAATGCCCTCTTTTTTGGCGATATCATAATAATTAACACCAGCCTCGGCGATAAGAAATAATCTATTTTCTTGTATGATATTATTGTTTACTTTCATTGTTTTTTAGGATTTTTTAATTTTCTTTTGGTTCTTCTTTATTTTTAGTCATGTTCCCTGAATGCATCATGTATCTATATAACGGTAGTGCTATCCTTTGAATGGTGTATTTTTGGAGAAACCGTTTTCTTAAGTCTTCGTCTGCCCTATATAAAAACTTTTTATCAAACGGCGACTCATTGTAAAGACCAATATCAATGAGCTGATCTTTTCTAAACATGATGCCGCAGTCAATAGGGTCTTTTTCTGAATTTTTTCTTTCAGTGACTTCTCCTCTTTCATCAACCACCAAATAGTCGCAAGAAACCGCATCAAAATCTTTGTTCATGTCAAGAAAATTGCAAAGAGTTTTTAAGAAATCTTCGTGTAAATAATCGTCATCGTCAACCCTGATCACAAATTCACCCCGGGCCTGCTTGATACCGGTATTTGCAGCATATGGCAAACCCATATTGGAAGGCAAATGTATTATTTTTATTGAATCACTAAACACATCCAAAACCGTTGGAGTTTGATCGGTACTTCCATCATTAATTACCACAATTTCGTAGTTCTCTTTTGCCCAAGCCTGGGCCAATAGACTACGTATGGTTCTACCAATATACTTTGCCCTATTATACGTTGGGACAATGACACTAACTCTCATGGTTCGAGAAGCTGTCTAGGAAGTCCAATTTGGCCTAAATTCATTTTTTCCGGCTGCAAATTTGCTATAACTTCGCGGTTTATACTCTATCGTGTAAACCTTGTCGTTCTATCAAATTTTCGCTCGGAAAAAATGAATTTATCCTCAAAAGCGACTTCCTAGACAGCTTCTAGTGGTTTTTGCTTGATATTACTATTAATTTTTTTCAAATCCGGGTATTTATCTAATAAATCAATAATGGCTTTTGCACCAAACATATTTCCAGGGGCGTGAAGATGGTTATAAATTTGACTGACTAATTCAAAATCTTCTTTGGTATCTACCGTTAATCTGATATCGGGCCTTTGCAATATGCCTTGTGCCTCTACATTTCTAAGTTTGAATAATTCAGGGTGTAAATAGATATAGGGGGTAACATGCTCTCTTTCATGCAAAGCTTTTGCTTCCAGGTTAGCTTTTTGTAGTACGCTACTATCAAAAACCTCTGCTTCCAGTCCCACGGGGAATGTTTGTTGCAAATTATTTGCCGTATAATCAACGTTGTCATCAAGATGCTTTTTGATGACCATATCCACAATTTCAGGATCAATCACCGGCCTATCTGAACATATTCTCACTACGATTTCACAGTTAAATTTTTTGGCAGCCTGATGATACCGCGAAAGCACATCATCTTCACTGCCGCTAAAATACTTTATCTTATATTGTTTTGCGAATTGTTCCAGTACATCATTTTCTTTGGTATCGGGAATTGCTAAAATAACTTCATGAATTTCTTTTGAAAATCCTAACCTATGCATAATGTGCCATAGCAAAGGCTTACGCTCTATTTGCATTAACACTTTATTTGGCAAACGGGTAGAACCCATTCTTGCCTGAATAATAGCACTGACTTTTTTACGGTTTACCATTTTTTGATGGTATTTTTAATTTTTTCTTTTACGGTTAAATAAACCCTATCTCCTTTTATCACAGCTTCGGAAGAAACTATTTTTAAAATATCTCTTCCCCAAATCCGATATTGCCCGCTCACTTTATAGGCTTTTATTACACCCGCTTTAAGCATTCGCTTCATGGTGCTTTCACTGATTTTCAAAAAATCGCGAGCTTCTTTTGGGGTATATATTTTTTCCGGTTTAATTTCGTCTGACATAATTACTCCATCATAGCCCCCTTAAAATATAAGTCAATGGGGGTCAAAACGGTTCAATGCATTATATTAAAATATGTTGTACATAAAATAAAAAGCCACAGGAAAAGATCTGTAGCTTATGGTTTCAGTGCGAAAATATGATGAGTAGAGCGGCAGTAACACCGCAGAAAAATCCGGCTAGCTCAATGCGCGAAAATCCTTTTCCCTCCTTGAAAAAAATCCAGCCAACCAGTGCCGGAACAAATGTTTGGCTAAGGGCGAAAAAAGAAACCGATGCAATGCCATCGTTTTTCTGGAACATCCAGTAGACGCACGCAGTAAATCCGGCAGTTAAAACGCCAATGACTGGAATGAGTCCCCAAAATGCCGATTTGTATTTTGGTGGCATGGCTTCTTTTTTGTGGCAAAGAAGTGTGATGCCAAAATACATCAAGCATCCTAGGTATATCATTGGGATGTACTGGGTTGTCGGAACATCAGAAGCTACGACTTTCATCAGGAAAAGTTGCAGGCTCTGAGTGGCAATGAGCGCAATGGTGAGTATTAGCCATCGTCCGTATTTTTCCTCTTCTTCTCCCCCATTTTTTTGTGCCTGGCCTACTTTGAAAAGCCAAACTGCAATTAAGTGAATAGCAAAACCAGTGACTGCTAAAAGGTTAAGATGCTCGTATTCTTGCAAGAAAATAGCAAGCAGCGTAGCGCTAAACAAGCTTACGAGCGGCAAGAATAAAGAGGTTCTGCTCATGTTAATTTTGTAGGCAGCCCAGTAGAGCTGAACCACAATAAAGTTTAAGAACCCAAGGCCAACTCCTACCACTAGAAGATCTCTTGAGGTAAATAGCGTGCCGTCAAACGTAATCCAGAAGAGCAATCCACAAAGAGAGCACACCAAATACATGGCCAAGAGTGCCTTGATCCGTGGCAGGCGGTCTGTCATGGGTTTCATAGCCATACTGTGAGCTGCATGGATAACTATAAGCAAAACAAATGGCAACCAAGTCATTGGCATGCCCTTTCAAGTTAGGGTTTTATGTCAAAGAACGGATTTAATAATTTAACACTTATTTTAAAAATAAGCAAGGGTTCAAAAGAGTTCATTGTATATTATAGATTTAGCTTATATATCTATAGTAATAAAAATCCACTGTGTGTTTTTCAACACAGCGGATATGATAAACTGATGGCCTTTATGCCAAGGATTCCCAAGAATCTTCAGGAAGACCGAGTTGCTTATTCAGTTTGGCCAATTCCTCTTTCATGTCTTCGTATCTCTTTAGGTACGCTTCGTATTCCCCATCGGACGCCGGCCCCAGATTCTTGCAAATATCGATTGGATGATTGATTGTCATCTCATGAATTAACTCGCTACGACGTTTGATGAGTGCTCGGCGATTCATAGAAACTTCCTCCTCCGGTTTGAGTAGCGAACAGACAAGCTCAACAACGCGTTCAGTTGCCCTTCCGTCGGTGGCGAAGTTTGCCGACAGATTCAAGATGTCCGCTCGGTATTGGGGATCTACCGCCTTCTTGATTAATTCCCTGCAGGCTTCAACAGTGTAACCCACGGGAATGATGCCTTTTTCACTGACAAGCAAGTTGTCTTTTCCTTGCAAGCCGGGCTGGAGACTTACGGTTGGCCGACGCATGTAAACTGCTTCAATGCCGATCGTGGAGAATTCACAAAAAGTCACATCCGCCACCAAGGCCAAAGTTTGAGAATCGATATCCTCAATCAGCTTTGCTTTGGTACCAGATCTGGCAATGGCATCAAAAACTTGACGCTTGTCCTCTGTTGGCATCCTTGGATGCACACGCACCGCAAGGCCAACGCCTGGTAATTCGGACATCGTATCCAGAATCAATTCGATGACATCCAAATCCCAGTAACCGCAATCTGGTTTCGCGGATGAGAACCCGTTGCCAGCGAGGAAAAATAATGTTTCACAATCCAACCCGATCTTTCGCTTGAGTTCAGAACGTTGGATTTCCGTGAAACTTTTCGCCCGTGCCGGAAGGTTGTCAAAATGGGGATTTCCGGTAATGACCAACCGGTCTTTTGGAAATCCTTCTTTGAGCATGTCTTCCTTGGCGACTTCGTCCAAGATCGCAACACAATCGGGAAGGAGTTCTAGTTTCCGGTTCGTCCTTTCGTCGGTGAATCTCTGCCAATAGCATCCCCACACATCAATTACTGCCAAAGACTTGATGTTCAAATTCCTTGAAGCAAGGGTCAGGCTGTGCTCAAGAATATCGTTAGCCTTGCCTTCTTGGCCAGACGTTCCCATCAAAACCAGATTAGGCGAAACTGCTTGAAGCAACACACCCATTGAGTTGGGCGAAACATCAGACAGACCGAAATCCTTGATCGTCTTGAAGGAAATCCCAGCTTTGGCCAGAATCGGTTCGGAGAATTCGTGGCCTAAAACGACCACTTCTGTCTTGCCATCAGCCATCAATTTCTTAATCACCGGTACGATGGCATTAATGCCACCAGGGTGCCATGAGCTGGCAAGAACCATCGGCTTGCTCGCAGACATGCGAACCTCCTCATAGTAAAAAGAACTCTCATTCCTTTCGGAACGACCTAATCATATGATTAGGAATTGTGCTCACATAGTATCAGATAGATACCATATTGTCAAACACAAAAACACTTCAATTTATAAATTGAAGTGTTTTTTATAAGAGGTCTTGCAAAATAGTGAATCAAAAATATTAATTAGCAGACGGCGTCAGGGTTTTATAGATAAAATATCTCAAATTTATGGGCAATAATTTAGCTATTTGATGCTCCAGCCCAGGAAAAAACAGTACAATAATTACAAGAGCTACTACAATGACTAGGATAATAGCTGCTACAATTTTTATCCAATTTTTCATAATTATGATCGGGTGAATTTTAATGATATTTTACTATTATTATATCAAACTCAATAAATAACGCAAAAATGTTATTCACTGGGCTCTAAATACTGATATGGCGGGTGGCCGAAAATTAGTTTTCTTATTTGAAATATTATCGGCCCCAATTCTATTTTAAAAGGCAGAAAAGAATAAGCATAACTAGCAAAGCAAAATAAAATGGCTTTGCGATAATGCGGATAACTGTCCTGGTATTTTTTCCTTAGTTTTATGTTCATCTTCAAATTCCTTCTTATTTTATAATTTCTATAGTGGTAGGGATCATTGTGTTCTTGGTCTAAATAACGCACAAAGAATTCTTGAAAATTATAAAATTTACCCACTTTTCCCATTTTCAGCCACAAATCCCAATCTTGGACAAAGGGGAACTGCTCATCATAGCCCCCTACTTCCAAAAAAGTATCTTTTCTGAAAAGAACGGTAGTGTGGGCAAAGGTATTATTAACTAAAATGGTTTTTCTAATATCTTCATCTTCTTTTGGCAACAAATACCGCACAATTTCCTTGTCATGTTTATCTACTTTTATCACGCCTCCTCCTACCAAGCAGTATGCCGGATTTTTTTCCAAAAAATCCACTTGTTTTTCTATTTTCTCACCACTACACCAAACATCATCATCATCTAAACGGGCAATATATTTCCCCTGGGCCACGTTGATGGCCTTATTAAAAGAGGCAACCATGCCTAAATTAACTTCGTTGTGCAACACAATTATTTTTGGATTATCTTTGGCAAGGTTATTGATTAAGTTGCCAGTCCCATCTGTTGAAGCATCATTGATGACAATTAATTCCATATTTTCATAGCTTTGCTTCCAAACGCTTTCTATGGCTCTGGCAATATATTTTTCTCTATTGTAAGTAGGTAAAATTACAGAAACTAATGGTGTCATATTGTTGGCTACGAAATACGAATCAAATACGAATATACGAATGAGAAACGTCGTTTTGATTCGTATATTCGTAAAAAATTCGTATTTCGTAGCGAATCTACCTCATTAATGTTGAAAAAAGGTCTTGGTATTGTTGGATATTTTTTTCTACTGAAAAGTATCTTACCCTTTTTAAGCCCTCCAAAGAAAAATGCTGCTGCAAAGAAGAATCTGCAAGAACCTTAATCATTGCTTTTGATAAAGCTTCGTAATCCTCAACAGGAACGAGTATTCCACTCTTTCCCGGTTCGATGATTTCTCTGGGACCCGATTTACAATCAGTTGAGATAACCGGCGTTCCACAAGCCATGGCTTCAACCAGCACATTTCCAAATCCCTCATGTATTGAGGAAAGAACAAAAACTGTAGCTTTGCCCATGTATCTGAAGGGATTTCTTTGGAATCCCAAAAACGCAACATGTTCATAAATTCCCAATTCTTTGGCCAGCTCCTCTAACATGCCTCGATCTTTTCCTTCCCCTAAAATAGCCAAGTGCGCGGGCATAGCTTTGACAACCAAGCTAAATGCGCGAAGCAGGGTTGGAAAATCTTTTTGATTGATCAGTCTGCCAGCTGCTAACACAAGCGGGATGTTTGAATCTGAAAACCACGGATGGCCTACCGGCTCTTTTGACCATTCCTGGATTTTGTCAGCCGCCACGGGGTAATATATTACTTTGACTTTATCGGGGATATTCACCACCTCCAAAATGCTTTTTGCCACGCCCTGCGAGGCGCAAATAACCGCATCTGATAAGGGATAAAAAATCCGCATTAAATGTGGCAGAATAACCATGCCAAAGAATCTGCGCTGCAAACTTCTTGCGTTGCGGACAAGGCCAAAAAAGTGATTGTGATCGGTCAAAACAACTTTTGTGCCGACCCCCGACATTACTTTTGCCATCATGGCCAGAACGTTGATGTGGGGAAAAGCAGCAACAAAAATATCGGGGCGCTCTTTTCTAAGGTATGCCACTAATTTAAAAAGAGAAGTTGGAACATAGAGACTGCCTAAATTTACCACAAAAACATCTTTTGGAATTTCGCGCATAAAACTTTCTTCTATTTTTAATCCAACAAACGATACTTCAAACTTGCTATGATCAATATTTTCAGTAATATTTTTAACAAAACGCGCCATCGCGGCATTCCTAAAAATGGGGTAAAAGTAGGCGACGCTAATCTTTTTAAATTCCGTGGTCATTAATTAAAAAGAGCATTTTTATAAATTCTATAAAGTAACAAGCATAAAACTGCATACGTTAACGCTCCTATGGCTACAGAATAGAAAATATTAAGATGCCAGATAAATGGAAGATTTAAAACAAGAAACATCACAAAACTAAAAAGGCCGGCGATTATACTATATTTCAATAATTTAGTATTAAACAAAGATATTTCTATGTATTTTTTGGAGGTAATGATCGTTAAAAATAAGATGGCTAAAGAAGAAATGATAACTGAAATGATGGCTCCATAAAAACCGTATAAAGGAATTAATATGACATTTAATATAACATTCATTAAAATACCGGCAAGTATCAAGAGGAAGTTTTTTTTCTGGTGGTCTGAAACAATTAAAATCACACTATAGGGATAATGAATAAAAGTGATTGCAACGACTATCATAAATAATTGAAAAGGAAAAATCGAAGAATTAAAATCAGGGCCGTAAAAAAAGTGTATTATTTTAGGCGCTAATGTTACGCCTCCTACGGCTGTTGGCATGACCAGAAAAATCATCAAACCCATCAAATAGTCCCAGTTTTTTTGAAGTTTTTCTTTAGAATTAACAAAAAAATTACTCAAGGCCGGATAAAAACTTCTGATAATAAGGTCGGCGGGCAGCATGGCAACAAGCGCAATCTTAGAAGCCGCATTATACCAGCCATTTTGAGTAATCAAATTAAAATAGCCAAGCATGATAGAGCTTACGGTAATGTAAACCCATATTGGCACATATCCTAAACTCAAGGGCCATGATATTTTCAAAATGTTAAACATATTTTTATTAAAACTAATGCTGATGCGTTGGAAATAAAAATGGAAAAATAATAAAAGAATTATTACCGAAAATACATTTGCTATCAAGTAACTATACCCCAAGGCAATGGCTGATGAAAAGTAAAAAATACCAAAAAAAGACAGCCCCACCAAAATAATGGTGTGCACAATTTTAATGGCGGCCTCATATTCCATTTTTTGCCTGCCTCTTAAGAATGCTAAAAAGATACTAAAAAAGCTGCTTGATAAAATAAACAACGACAACACCCAAATCAACCTTTGAATATATCGGTCGGATGTTATAAAAAAAGAACCGACTACCATTAATATAAGTGCTCCCAGGCTTAAAAGAACTTCCAGCGCAATGAGAGATGAGAGCTCTTTTTCTTTTTCTTTATTGCGCGAGAACTCCCGAGTGACAATATCAATAATGCCCATGTCTGAAAAAATGACAATGACCGAAACAAAAGAAAAGGCAAAAGTAAATTTACCATATTCATTTGCCCCCAGAATTCTTGCTACATAAATAAGCAATACAAACCTCAAAACACCGCCCACCACTTCAGCTACCACCAGCCAAAAGGTATTTTTAAAGATAGTTTGTTTGGTACCGATATTCTCCAAAAAAAATTTCTTGATACTGATATTCATCATTGTTTAAGTTTTGGCGAAAACGACCATTTCAAAATTTTTTTTAGAAAAAGGCTTCACTAAAAAACTCGTAACATAGACCGCGGCATACACGAAAAAAACCGATATCGTATAGAGCGCCGTGGCAATAGATTTTTCCCTTTTGAGCTTTGGCAGCAATCCCGTTCCTCCCAGCTCGTGGCGCAAAGAAGCACTAGCGTATTGTATTTCTAAAACGTTAAAATCTAATATACCAAGCAATTTTTTCAAATTGTCTTCGGAAAATAGATAGACGTGGTAGGGAGGCAATAATACCGACCAGGGAAAGCCAAGCCAGTGGCAAATACGTCCAGTAGCCTTGACCCAAAAACAATCTGTATTAGGAGTTGAAATAACGATGACTCCCCCTTTTTTGAGTATTCTTTTGCATTCTTTTAGCAACGCAACCGGATCGGTAACATGTTCAATAATATCTCCTAGATATATCACTGAGAAAGAATTATTGTTAAAATTTTTCTGCTCTAGGGTGCCGCAAAAAACAGGCAATCCATTATTTGCGGTAATGCTTGCAGTATACGCATTGGCTTCAACGCCATACACATCAAATCCGTTTTTCTTTGCTAAAAATAAAAATTCGCCATTGGCACAACCCACATCCAGCAAGCTACCCGCCACCCCAAGACGATTCAATGCATCTATAATCTTGGTGAATTTTTTATTATATTTTTTTACTTCTTCTAGATTTTTAACTAATTTAGCGTGATACCCGGATTCTTTGGAATACACATTATCAATGAGCTCCTTGGTGCTGGGCAATGGGTTCATCAACACCAAACTACAGCTGCCACATTTTGAAAAAACGTACCCGTCCTTTTTAGAGAAAAATGCCAAAGATCCTAAATTGCATATTGGGCATTCTGTTACTTCCATGACAAGGTCTTAATGTTACCCAATAATCCAGATGAACTTTGAACCTTGCCGCCGCCCACCCCATCGACGATCTTGATGTTATGTTCTTTACAAACTGCCAGCTCCGGTATATTGCCTGAATTTCTGTCTCCTCCTTTGGCAAAAAATAATTCTACCGGGACCTGCCTGCCGGCAGGCAGGTATTTTTTTGCAACCATTTTCAAACTTTCAATCACAGACCCATCTTTATCAATTGATAACACAACATCATCAGCATATCTTAAAGCTTTAATTATTTCTATCCTTTCTTGCTCTGCCATAAAAGGCATGCTTCCTTTGAGTTTTACTTGGTAGTCGTTGTTAACGATAACAACTAAAAAATCCCCCAAGTTTTTTGCTTCCCGGATTAAATTAATGTGGCCAATATGCACCGGGTTAAAAAAACCCGATGTGATGACAATCTTTTTCATTGCTTTTTATATTTTTTATATATATCATAAAAATACATGAAAAACAATACATTTTTAGATAAATTTCATTGGATATATCAGGTCGGATTTTCTGTTATCTTGGCTCTTCCGCTCTTGGTCCTGGAACCTTGGTTTTTCCCGCCCGATTGGGGCAAAACCATCGTCTTTAGAAGCATATTAGCGATATTGCTGTTTTTATTTGTTTTTGAATGGCTTTACAAAAAACGAGAATTACCCTTGCAACAACTTAAGAAAAACAAAATTATCTGGTTATTGGCCACTTTTTTCCTTATCTTTTTACTGGCCACCATTTTTTCTGCCGACCCCTACTTCAGTCTTTGGGGGTGGCCGATGCGTTCAGGCGGTTTTATCAACCTGGCTTTTTACATAATATTAGCAGTTTTTTCTTTTGTTATCCTTAAAAAAGAAGATTGGTCAAAAGTCTGGATTTTTTCAATAGGCATTGGAGCGCTCGTTTCTTTCATTGCCATAGTGCAATATTATGGCCTGCTTAGCAGTATGTTTGTGCCTTCGGGCCGTCCCCCATCAACCATGGGAAACCCCATCCTGCTGGCTATTTACCTGTTATTGCTATTTTTTGTCACCCTATCATATGCTATTAAAGAAAAAAACCTCTTCAAAAAAATAGGCTATCTTGCCTGCTTGTTGTTATTTTTATATGTTATTTTAATAACCCAATCCCGCGCCGCTTATCTTGGACTACTAGTTGGCGGCATTTATTTTTTGCTGTGGTATCCTAAAAAAGCATTGGTTATGAAAATAACCACCGTTTTCCTGTTGGCCTTAATAATTGGAGCTATTTTTTATGTCAATACTGCCAAGCACTATCCCAAGACCCTTGAAGAGAATCATCTTTTTGCATCAATAGCCCCGAGACTTTCCATAACCCTCCTTTTGGCCGATGGCAGGTTTTACGCCTGGTCTGGCATTGATTATCAGGCGTTAATAAAAAAACCCGTATTGGGCTATGGGCCGGAAAATTTTTCAGTCGGCTTTAATCAGTATTATGACCCGTCGCTTCCCTACCTTGATAGAAATTGGGGAGATTGGTGGGATCGAGCTCATAATATTGTACTAGATATCGGAATGCAAGCCGGAGTTTTGGCAATCCTGGCATATGCGCTTCTTTTGATAACAATATTTTGGCAACTCCAAAAAACAAAATCGCACCAACGCCAATTGACCGGCGCCAGCGAAACTTCGCCAATGATAATCCATGGCGTTCAAGCAACATTCATTGCCTACGTTACCGCCAACCTGTTTAGCTTTGACTCATTTTCTTCTTACTTGTTATTCTTTTTATTCATCGGATATTCTTTGCGTCTAACCAGAGGCGACACCAACACACCCGCGACACTCGAATCTATGAATGAAAAAATCTGGCTAAGAGGAGGATTGATTACCGGGTTGACATGTATAGTCGCGATATTTTTATGGCAGTATAATGTTGTACCCCTGCGAATTAACGCCCAAATAAATAAGGCGCGCGATTTGGCAGAACATAAATATTGCGGCCAAGCGCTTGGCTTAATGGACAACGCACTATTAAAACATAGTCTATTGGATTCCTATGCCAGATTAAGCTATGTTGAATTTACCAAGATCTGCAATGAATTTTATCCAGAAAATAACGTCGCGTATGTTAAAAAGGGTTTAGAACTTATTGGCGAGGCGGTAAAAATCCAGCCCAATTATACTCGTTATTGGATTTTATTGGGCAGCTCTAGTGCTATTTTAGCAAGACAGGAAGAAAATCCAGAAATGAAAAATGATTTATTACAAAAGGCTGCCAGTTACTTTGAAAAAGCGTTGCAATTAGCTCCAAAGTACCAGGAAATACCCATTGAACAGGCAAAAATGGAGATTGTTGCTGGAAACTACGCAAAAGCTCAAGATTATTCCCAAAAATGTGTCGCATTAAATGCAGGCCTTAAAGACTGCTGGTGGTATTTTGGCATCGCACAAATATATTTAAAAGATACCGCTGGTGCCCAAAAAAATATTTTCTTATCCAACCATCCAGAATCACAAGAAAGTTTAGGAGAACTGGCAGATGCCTATTACGCTATCTTGGACTACCAAAATTTGGCCCTTACTTACGAAAAGTTAGTTAAAATCAATCCTACGATTGCTCAATATCATTCTTCGCTAGCCTTTTTTTATAAAGAATTAGGCAAGTACGATAAAGCACGGCAAGAAGCGCAGAAAGTTTTAGAACTCTCACCAGAATCAAAACCGAATGTGGAAGCTTTTTTAAAGACATTACCCTGAAACCACGAATTTATACAGATTCAACAGAATAAATCTGCGAAACCAAAAACCCCTCTCGGGGGTTTTTGGTTTATTTATAACTTCCGTAAGTCTCGTATATCATAGAAGAAATATTTTTTATAACACCCTTTAATTCATCCAAATTATCTCCCTTGGTCATGATGCATAAAAAATAAGGATATGATGGATAATAAACAATTCCGCAGTCATGTAATTCTATGCTTTCTATGTGGTTATCTTTATCGGGCACCACATATTCTCCAAATTTATGAGACACCACTAAGTTCGTGGGCAAGCCGGCGACAATCCCATCGTCAAAGGTGGTCCTTGAAAGAATGCTCAAAGCTTTTTCCGATAAATCCCGGCTAAGATAGGTTGAGCTGTAAATAATCCTGAAAAATAAAGAATAGGCCCTTGGCGAAATAACAAAATCAGTGGTAAGGTCATCGGGACTAGCAATATTGAGAGCTTGATAAATGGCATTTAAATCTTTTTTATCAATTGAGTCAAAAAGCAGTATTTCGGCGCCGTTATCAGAATCCGTGATCATTTTTTCAATTAAATTTTTCACCGTATATGTTTCATCAATCTGCAAATCCGACAAAGAATTATACTGATTCTTCTTTAAGGCAATATCCATATCACTGGTATATGCTAATTGCTTATCCAATATACCAGGATCTTTTTCCGTCTCTTTTAAGTAAGAAACCATAATTACCACCTTTAGCATGCTAGCCGGATTATATTTTTGCCGTTCATTCACTCCTATCCATCGTCCTCGATTCATATCATAAAAAAACAGTGAAGCATCAGATAAACCCTTCTTTTTCTCATTATTAACAAAATCACTGATTTTGTTTTTCAATAAAATAAGGCCTGCCTCCTGATCCGCCGAAGGAATCCTATATGCCAATAACGGGGAAATAAATTTATATGTCGTGGTATGATCCCTTATAGGATGTATATCATTCAAACTGGCAACCAAAGCTTTTCGTTCAACATGAAAACCCCATACGTAGCCCGCACCGAGGCCAGCCCCTAGCACCATTAAACCAAATATGGTTATTAATAAAAACTTTCGAACTATCATATTATATTCTTATATCACAATTTTAATTCACAGGCAAAACAAAAAACCGCCCAAAGGCGGTTTTTTGTTTATCGAATGTCCTTGTAAAAGGATGATCATTCAATGCGAGGCTACTAGTTATTAACGCTAGTAGTTGGGAAGCTGTAGATCGAACCACCAGTTAGAGCAGTTGAACCTGATCCACCGTTGGTTGAAGTGTCATCCCACAAGAAGGTTGACTTACCCAATGTGGTTGAAACTTTAGGCGTGCCGGTTGTATTGGCAGCTCCTGAAGTTGTCACATGTAAATCAAACTCTTGAGCCGTAGTACCGACTGGGTAGTCAGTAGCATACGTTGCTGTTGAATTTGTGCAAGTTTCCGTAACTGCTCCGCTTGAGAAAGAACCTGCGGTACAGGTAAACGTTGAAATAGTGTTTCCTGATGAATCCGTGATGCTTTCAGCAGAAGTTCCGGTTGGCAACGTGTTATAACCTGCGTAAGCAAGGTTAAACACGAGCGTGCGAATCCTGACACCACCTCCAGTGCTATTAGCAGCAACAGTGACTCTAGCTACAACAGAATCGGCGTTAACGCTTTGGCTATTGCCAGCGGCCAATGTAACTACTGGCAACGAGCCAACCATAGTCATGGCATTAGCGCTTACCGCAGAAATACTGTCGGTACAAGCAGCTCCAACCAATGTTGTACATAGAGTAGAAGTACCAATAGTTTTTGATGTTGAACCAGTGTTGTACTTAGCATAACCAAGTCCGAGTGTAGAAGTCTTAGAAGGAGTAACTCCACTCGTACCAACTGCAGAGTATGATACGGTTACTGGAACATCTAATCCATTTCCGCCGTTAGGAACAGAAAGGCTAAGACCAGTTAACTTAACAACACCCGTGCTGGTACTGCCAACGGTTTGAGTAACCGGTGACTGACATGCTGTACCTACGCAGACATTAGTAACTGTCTGGGTTGGAGTAGCATCGCTACCAGTAACGGTAAATGCAAGTTCAGTAATCGTTGAAGCACCGCTCGTTGAAACAAAGTTAAAGGTTGCTTTTGAACCAGCTGTCGTACCTCCAAGAATGAATTGAGCAGGTGTAGTGGCAGTTACTGTAGGCACCAAGGTTGGAGTTCCAAGAGTACCAGTGCCCAAAGTAAGGGTTTGACCAGTAATGGTGCTAGAAGTTGCGGCAATGTTATCGGTTACTCCAATCGATGAAACCGTTAGAGTAGTTGCGATAGTTCCGCTGGTAGCTGCTCCAGTATTAGCAAAGATATCAAGAATCATAGAACCTCCAGGAGCTAACACATCGGTAACTGAGAATGTATCAGTTGATGTAGTTCCGCTCTGGGTTCCAGAGAACGTGATAGGAGTAGAACCAGAACCAGTAGTATCAGAAGTTCTCAAAGCTGAGAAGTTGCTGACAGTTGTGGTTGCGATAGTAGTAGCAATGCTCAAATTGGTTAATCTTACTGACTGTGAAGAGCTCTGGTTTTGGATAGTGTATGAACCAATCTTTACGCCAGAAGTATTAGGACTGATGTTTTGGTTTAGGTAAGCAGTGTTTTTTGAAACCTGCAAACCTCCAGTTTGAATGGTAAGACCATTAGTAGTAACTGCAGCAGTTGGAACGCTTAAAGTATTTTGCGAATTCATACCTTGAGCATTCAAATAGTTAGCACCAGAAGTCAAGAAAGGTAGTGTTACCTTAATGGTACCTCCAGTGTATGCAACGTTAGCAGTAGTTTGAAGATCAGTTCGTACTTCGAGCCAGCTGTCTTGTCCGGCTGGAGCAATCATTTGAGAACCAAGCGAATAAACTGACAACTCGTTAGCTACGGTTGTAGAGTTTTCTGCGGTGCTCGTAGTTTGCGTAAAGGTTTTTTGTGGACCAACTTGTGAACCATTGAAATACAAGGTTACGTTGTTTAATCCGCAAGTTCCCGTAGCGGCTCCAGTAGTTCCATCAGTGGTACATGTAGCACCAGTTGATGTTGCAGAGGTGATATATGGGTTAACCTGAAGTGAATTGATTTTCAGATCTTCGCCATATGCATGGATTTTGAATTTAGCAATTACCACATTTGATGAACCGCCCGAAACGTTAGTTTGAGCAGCAAATGTTGGATCGATCACAATAGTAGCTGAACCTGTCAAAATAGTAATGGTTCCAGCGTTGTTGGCGCTAAATGATCCTGCGGTAGTGCTCGATACTGGAATATTCACGCCAAGCTGAGGATCAGTAATCATAAGATCCGAAGCCTGTTGAATTGAAACCTGAATGGTTCTATTAGTACCTTTCTGGATGTCAGCTCTCATATCAAGAGTGTGTGAACCAGTAGCTAAACTAATAGGATTTGATGTTAAGTCAAATACAGCATAATTAGAACCGTTAATTGACATAACAGTAGCAACTTTACCAGTATCAACTCCATCAATAAACATTCTAATATTTCCAAGAGCATCTGAAGGTGCAGATCCAATCATTCTAAAGTCTGCCATCTTCAACCAAACAGCCCTTGTATTAATCTGCAAAGGAGCTGACCAGAATGTGTAAGCGGTTGTTCCAGCATTTACGTTAGCACTTGGAACAGCAGAACTTGCTGCCGTAGTAATCGTAGCTGAAGCTAAGTTTCCGATCACAATTCCCATCATGTTGCCCACTACATTTGCTGCAGTAGCAACTCCATTTGCAGTGTATCCAGTTAACGTAACAGCAATAGTTGAAGCAGTTGCTGCTGCGTTTGCGGCAACATCACCCCTAATTGAAATAGTGTGAGATCCGCTTACCAAGACAGAAAGGCCGTTGATGGTAATGTCACCAGCGACATTGAAGGAATATCCATCAGTAATGCGGGTATTTCCATCATAAACATACACATTAGAAAGTGTATTTTGATCTGAAATTCCAGAACGCTTTAAAGTAACTGAAGTAACCGTGCCTGAACCGGTAAAGGTAACGTGCAATAAATCAGCAGCTGCTTGACCTGGTGCAGTCGTTGTTGAGTTGCTTACGATATTTCCGGAAGCAGGATTATCCACAGCGAGCAAAGCGTTTACAGGACCAGTCGCTACTGGAGGGATAACTGGAGGAGGAGTAACTACTACAGAACCAGTTGACCACATGTTTAATTTTGCTCGTGACAAAGGGCCTACCTGGCTTGCAGGAGACCATCCTTGTGCTGCTTGCCAAGCCCTAACTGCTACTAAGGTTTTTGGACCAAAGTAAGAAGTTTCGTTGCCAGGCGAGCCTGCTCCTGTAGCTGACACTTGATATCCTGAAGCATTAAGAGCTACCTGTAAACACCACACATCGGTGCCCGTAGATCCAACCCTCAAGTTTCTGGTAAACACGTTCACGCATTGTGCGGGAACCGTTGCTGCGCCAGCAATAGGAGCAATCATTGCAACCATTGTTAAAGCAACAGTGGCTGTTATAATTGTTTTTTTAATATTCATTTTTTTATTTATGTATACGCGATACTAATATACTAATTCCATACCAATTATACTAATAACGTATTGGTTTCATTGGCATGCCGCCCAAAGGCGGATTAGCATATTAACATCGCTTTAATTTTTATTGTTGTTATTTACCATCGGTCGACCGTTAACTCAAACTATGTATTAATAATTTGAGAATTATGTCCAATTAAATCCCAGATATTCGTGGGAGCCCGCAAAGCGAGCCTTGTCTAATATTTTCGCGGTTTTACGTATTAACAACGAATTTAATTCGTCAAAACTAACCTCGCGAACAATTTAGCTGGACTACGACTTGTCAGTTTTGAATTATGAAATCAACAGATAAATTTCACAATTCAAAACTTTCAAGCACTATTTATTTGCTTTCAGCATCATTCTTTCCAAAACTGATCAATAATCTCACTAGTACATCAGAATAATCGCCTTTATCATAAAGGCTTAAAATATTATCAAAGGCCATTTGCTGGTCTGGCGTCAATTTGGTTTCTTTAATGCTGGCAATAATCGGATCATCTATCGTTTTATAAATATCATCTGATGTGGCTTTTACTTCTGCGCCTCCTCCGGGTATATCTAAAATAGTCCTGCTGTTATTTACATCCAAGGCAATCACTTTTGCCAATCCCGGATCTTTTTTGATTGAATCAGTAACACTCTTAGCAGCTTCCTTAACCGCTTGAACCGCCACAGAAGTATTTTCAGATTTGCTTTCTATCAAATCGGCCAAATTTTGGGACTTGTTTTTTAAATCTTCCACATGGCTTTTTAGGGTATTTTCTGCCACAATATCAGCCTGGGATTTAACCACAAATTTCATAGGACTTAGAGTTTGGTATTTTAACACCCCGGCTACTCCCGCAAAAACGAATAATAAGCTAGCTAAGGCATAAGCAAATTTCCTTTGGGAAAACATCCCAAAAATATTAGAAAAATTCCACTTAGCAGCACTTTTAGGAACAGTATTTTCATTGACCATCCCGCCGCCTAAAATATTCATCTTAGACAAAGAAACCCATGATGCATTGGGCTTAATTTGCCTTAATTCCTGGAGTTTAGAAATGAGTTCTTGTTCAGTCATAATAATAGCTTCTTACAGGGAAGACGCAAAAATGTTAATTTTGTTACAGTTTGACATTTGACAATTAACCTTTGACAATTGACTGTCATCGTTGGTTAAATGTTAACTGTCAATGGTCAATTGTTCTTTCAGTGCCTCCAATCCCCGGTGTATCATGACTCGCACCGTCCCAGCGGGCTTATCCAATAATTGAGCTATGGTTTCCGCCGACATATCTTCTAGATAGTACCAGATAAGGACATCCTGATGATCTTTTTTCAATTTCCCAATGGCCGATTTGATCTTATCAATTTCAGAATTCAAGACTACCGTTTCATAGGGCCCCTTATTAGATTCAACTATCTGTGCAACATGATCAATAGGCACTATATTTGTCCTACCAGCTTCCCGGTAATGATCTACAACGGTGTTTCTGGCAATTTGGTACAAAAATGCACCGGGATTCTTAATCTTTTGCTCTTCTCCAATAAGCCCAAAAGACCCCTTTTGATATGCTTCCCACCCCTTCAAAAAGACCTTTGAAGTCAAATCTTGGGCTATTTCTTCTGAACTTACCTTTAGGTAAACAAACCGGTATATTTTTTCAATATATTGGTCATAAATAAGGCTAAATTGTTCCTTAGGATCATTCATTATCTAAGTTTTGATTCTAGCACAAAGATAGGACAAAATCAAGGCTAGATAGGACATTTTTATAGGTTGTTAGGACAACTTAATTGTCCTAATTAAAAATAACGGTATTACGCCATTTTCTGGTAAAAAACCTGGTTCCATTGACCAACCCTGATAATTTTACCTTTTTTGAGTAAATCATCTAAATCCCTCCTTACCGTCCTTTTTGTTATCTTTGGCAATTCTTTGATAAAATCAGCGACTTGAGCTTTTTCCCGTTTATTTAAGATTTGTAAAATTTTACTTTGCCTTTCTGAAAGCTTGGCCGAAGATTCATCTGGTTTTTCTTGATTTTTTTTAACCATTACAGGATCTATGGAACCAGTACGATTTTTCTGGAACGTTTCAATAGGTTTTGTTTCTAAAATAGCAATACCACCACTAATCGATGACGTTTTTGGCATCGACATTCTTAGCATGCTGACTCTATGCCTTATTTTACCGTACTCGCCAGTTATAATTAAAAAATTCGTGCTATCTATCCAACCCTGGCCCTTTCCAACTTTAAGATAGTTTATCAGAATCTCGATATCATCTAATAATTGCGCTGATGTTTTTTCGCGGGCTGCCGGCAAACAGTCTTTTAGAGATACCCAATCGCTTGGCTCAAAAAGAACCGTTGCCTGTTCCAATATTGCCAAAGCCTTTTCCTTGGCCTTATTTTTTAAGGGATCGTAATCTGGCAGTAAATCCAAAATTCGATACACGGCGTTGGTTATTTTTACCCCGTCAAACATGGCGCCCGAAAGATCTTGATGCGACAATTCTTGATGCTTGGCGGGATTAATAAAATTATTTTCTTCCATTTTTATGTTAGGCGAATTTTAACAAAAATTAAAACCGAAGTCAAAAACAGCATCCGTAAATCTTGAAAATCTTTCAGAGGATTTGCGCCAAATTTCACGGCGGGGGTACCCCTTGGGTCCCGATAGAATTCTGAGGCTTATGCAGCGCATCCGGAGACGGGGCGCTTCGCGCCTCGCGTCTTAACCGAAGAATTCTAGTGCATTCGCAGCTGGAATTTGGCGCAAAGACCTGAAACTTGCCGTTACTTCAGGATTTTCAAGATTCATGGTAATAAGTATTTGATATTTCCTGTGATTGTTATACCATACAATAAGGATCGCATTTCTTGTTCTTTGACAAAGGGGAATTGTATGCATAATAAATACAAATCAGAAGATATGGTGGGAATCTATTTCGAACAAGTAAGTAAATATCCACTACTAACCCGAGAAGAAGAAATTGCATTAGTAAAAAGAATCAAAGAAGGAGATCTGAAGGCAAGGAAAACTCTTATTAACGCCAATTTAAGATTTGTATTTCTTATAGCTAAAAATTATGTGGGAAGATCGCCCAATCTAGAATTGCTTGATTTGATTCAAGAAGGAAACTTGGGACTTATTAGAGCCGTTAAAAAGTTTGATTTACGACATGGATGCAAACTATTCACCTATGCTGATTATTGGATTAGGGATTTTATTAAGATAGCTCTATACAACCAATCAAGAATGATCAGGATTCCTGTTTACATGGAAAAGAATATCAAAAAATACCTATCAATGAAAGAAAAGTTTTTATCTAAATTTGGCAGAGAGCCAAGCTTGGAAGAGATTGCCTTAAATATGGGACTACCAATCAAAGAGATACGTAATATTGCAGAAGCTGAAAGCGATGTATATTCTCTGGAGGATCTTATAAAAGAAGATCTCGAAGAACTCTCATACGATATTGCTGAAGAAAAAAAAGCGCCTTGTAACCATGCTAATAAAAATCCTTTAATCAGAAAAACCATTAGAAAGGCTCTTATCAAGTTAAATTCTCGCGAACAAATAATACTTTCGATGATGTATGGACTAAAAGATAACGTAGAATATAGCCCCAAAGAAATAGGAAAAACAATAGGATCATCATCAGATAGTGTTAGCCAGACTCTGCAAAAAGCACTAGAAAAATTACGCCAAGACAAAACAATTCATGGATTAACATGAGCTGTTTTGCAAAACCCGCACTTTTCTGCGGGTCTTTTATTACTTGAAAAATTGAATCTACTTTACGATGCTCCCTGGCGGAACTTCTTTTTCCGGCTGTAGCAAGACCGGCTGACCATTTGCATCTGCCGCCAAAATCATACCCTGGCTTTCCTGGCCCTTCATAATTCTTGGCTCTAAGTTAACAATCACTGGCATTTGCTTTCCTACTAAAACCGAAACGTCTGGATAACATTCTGCAATTCCGGCAAGAATCTGCCGTTTTTCTAATCCAAAATCAAAAACCAGCTTGATTAATTTATCAGCATTTTCTATCCTTTCGGCCGAAACTACCGTGCCGATTTTTATTTCTATTTTTTTAAAATCATCAATATTAATCATTTTTACAGTCCCAAAAGTGCCTGGATTTTATCAACCGGGATAGCAGAAACACTGCTTTCTAGGCCAATAACATTAAGTCCCACCAACTCGCCGGCCGAATTAAATAAAGGGCTTCCTTGGCCAATTAGCCGTTCTGTGATGTTTGTTTTGAGAGCCTCGGCGGAAATTTCAGTAATAATCCCCTGGTTAGCAAACCAATTATCTTGTTTTATAGAAGTTGGCGCCACCAAAAACACCCGCTCGCCCAATTTAGCAGCATGGGCATCGGCAAAAGCAACGGTCTGCAAGTTATTCTGATTCATTTTCAGCAACGCTAAATTATGCACTTGATCTATTTTGACCACGCTGGCAATTTGTTTTTCTCCCTTAATATACACATTCACATTATGGCCGGCCAAAAGTCCATTGGCCAGCGTTATAATGCTTCCATCCGATGTCACAACCAATCCCGCCACAAAACCCGATGACGCATTAGCAACCGCCACCACCGCGGGCTTTACCCTTTCAATAGCGCTTTCTAGAGCAGTATTTTCTTGGATATACACCTTATCAGTTTGGTTAACCACGATTTTATCTTGCTTAAAATTCCTGACAAACTGAAATTGGTCAAAATAAAGGCTGGCGGCCATGTAAGGCAGGGCAAAAAAATTAAAAAGCAGGGCTCCCAGAGCCCCCAAAATTAAAATTCCAATAACTTTTAAGATTTTAACCAGCATGATGCGTTTTTTTCGAATTTCGGCATAGTTTTGAAAGTAACTCTCGAAGGCAAAATCGCTTGGTGTCGCCCGAAGGCGACGATTTTGCCGAGAGTGTAGCGGCGCAAAATTTCGCTGGAAAATTTTGACGCCCGGTACTTTCAAAACTATGCCGAAATTCGAATAATTACTTTGAATTACGAAATGCCCTTTGGAAAGCAAGTTTCGGGTCTTTTCTCCAAATTTCAGCTGCGAACGTGCTATAATTCTTCGGCGGATGCGTTGCATAAGCCTCAGAATTCTATCACATTCTCGCTCTGAAATTTGGAGAAAATCCCGCGAAGGCATTTCGTAATTCAAAGTAGTTACTTCCTTGAAGAAGAAACTTTTTCGGGCATTCCCACCCTGGGTAATAGCCTTGGCAATTCAAACACAATCTGGCCATCGCGTTCATCAATTAATACTCGCGACCCTTCAGAAATTTCATTGGTCACAATTTTTACTGATAATGGATCCAAAATCAACCGTTGAATAACTCTCTTTAAAGGCCGGGCACCCAAATTGGCGTCAAACCCTTCGCGAACCAATAATTCCTTAGCTCTTGGTGAAATTTGGATGCTTATTTCTTTTGCCTTCAGCCGTTTTTGGACTTTTTCCAATTCCAAATCCACGATCACTGTAATTTCATCGGTTTTTAGATAATTGAAGATAACAATTTCGTCTATTCGGTTTAAAAATTCCGGCCGGAATTGATCTTTTAAAGAATTCATTATTTTATCTTTCATGGATTCGCGTTCCGCCACATCTTGCTTGCTTGAAAAACCAATGGCCGACATTTTATTGATAAAATCCGACCCAACGTTAGAAGTCATAATAATAATGGTATTTTTAAAAGAAACCATCCTGCCCTTTGAATCGGTCAACCGGCCGTCTTCAAAAATCTGCAGTAAAATATTAAAGACTTCCGGATGAGCTTTTTCAATTTCATCCAAAAGGACAATCGAATACGGCCGTCTTCTTACTTTTTCGGTAAGCTGGCCGGCTTCTTCATAACCAACATAACCAGGAGGACTGCCAATAATTTTTGAAACCGTGTGGCGTTCCATGTATTCTGACATATCCAGCCTTATTAAAGATTTTTCATCATTAAATAAAAACTCACCAAGAGCCCTGGCAGTCTCGGTTTTTCCCACACCGGTTGGACCCAAAAACAGAAATGATCCCAAGGGCTTATCTTCTTCAGAAATGCCAGCCCGCGCCCGCCTAATAGCCCGGGAAATAGCTGAAATAGCCTCTTGTTGGCCCACCACCCTTCTATTTAAGGCATCTTCCATGGTTTCTAGCTTTTTGGCCTCTTCGGTGATTAACCTCATCACCGGAATTCCCGTCCAGCGCGAAACCACCCGAGCCACATCTTCTTGGGTTACCTCTTCTTTTAGGAAATGATGGGTTTTTTGCAATTTGATTAATTTTTGCTCAACCTGTTTTTGCTCTTTTAAAAGCTGGGGAATTCTGCCATATTTTATTTCAGCCACTTTTTCCAAATTAGCTTCACGCTGGGCAATTTCGGTTTGATACGATAATTCGTCAATTTTCGTGCGGATATCTTTTATTTTGTTAATCAATTCTTTTTCCGCATCCCACTTAGCCCGAAGGCCCTTGGTACTTTCTTTAATATCGGCCAATTCTTTGGCGATCACCTTTAACCTTCGTTCAGAGTTTTTTTCTTTTTTGAGCGCCTGTTTTTCAATTTCCAGCTTAGTAATTTCTTCTTGGAAGGTTTCCAGTTCTTGGGGTTCTGATTCAATTTCTAGCCTCAACGCTGAAGCGGCTTCATCCATTAAATCCACTGCTTTGTCGGGCAAAAAGCGGTCGGCAATATAGCGAGCTGATAATTCAACGGCGGCCTTAATAGCCGAGTCTTTTATTCTGACCCCATGATGGACTTCGTATTTTTCTTTAATGCCCCGTAAAATCGCCGTAGCATCTTCAATAGAGGGCTCTTGCACAAAAATCGGCTGGAATCTTCTTTCCAAAGCGGAATCTTTTTCAATATATTTTTGATATTCTTTTAAGGTAGTAGCTCCGATGGCCTTTAATTCTCCGCGGGCCAATGCCGGCTTTAGTAAATTAGAAGCGTCAATGGCGCCTTCAGCGGCTCCAGCCCCCACTAGGGTGTGCAATTCATCAATAAATAAAATATACTTGCCGGCCGAACGCGAAATTTCTTTTAGCAAAGCCTTGATTCTGGTTTCAAATTCACCGCGATACTTGGTGCCGGCAATAATGGCGCCCAAATCTAAGGAAATCACTTCTTTGTTTTTTAAAAATTCCGGTACGTTTCCGCGGGCTATTCTTTGGGCAAATCCTTCCACAATGGCGGTTTTTCCAACGCCGGCTTCTCCGATTAAGACCGGATTGTTTTTTGTTCGGCGGGAAATAATTTGCATCAGCCTTCGGATTTCATTATCTCGGCCGACGATTGGATCAATTTTCCCAGCGGCGGCCAAATCGGTCAAATTCCGGGTGTATTTTTCAATGACCTGGTATTTTGATTCGGGTTCGGGATCGGTAATGCGCTGGCCTCCGCGAATTTGAGATAACGTTTTCCAAACCGTATCATAATCTAATTTTTCCTTGCTATCCTTGGATCCGGCAAAACCAGTTAGCACATCGCGAGCTGTTGATTTTGTGTCCAGTAATGCTAAAAAGAGGTGCTCAACAGAAATAAACTCGTCTTGCATCCGGGAAGCTTCAGTTCTGGCTTTGTCTAGCACCTTGGCCATATCTTGGGTTAAATAAAACTGGCCAAAGCTGGTAGGAGCCAGCAGTGATGAAATTTTGGCAATAGAATTTTCTATTTTTTTCTTTAAAGTTTCCATGTCAGTTCCTAATTTTTGCAACACCGTCAAAACAATCGATCCTTCTTGGGATAGCAAAGCGTACAACAAATGCAGGGCATCTATTTGTTGCTGTCCTCTTTCTTGTGCAATCATTTGGGCCGATAAAATGGCATCCTGCGCTTTATTGGTAAAATTTGCTCCGCCTGGATTCATAGTTTTTTTATAAATTCTACTTCATTTTATTCTAAATGTCACTAAAAATCAAGGGGTTGTGGAAAAATTAATATCCTTATTATAGGTTATAATATACACAATATGGAAAAATTTAAACTGGTACCAAAAGATAGGATTAATAAACTTCCGAAAACCGCCGGGGTTTATTGTTTTTGGGTGCAAAACGAAATTATCTATATCGGCAAAGCGATTAATATAAAAGAACGGGTGAAAAATCATTTTTTCCAGCCCACCTACAAAGATAATTTGTACATACAAAAAGTGGAAAAAATTGGGTTTATAGAAACTGGATCAGAAATTGGAGCTTTGGTTCTAGAAGCCAAGCTCATCAAGCAATATCAGCCGAAATTTAACGCCGTCTGGCGCGACGACAAAAACTATTTTTATGTAGCAATAGCAGAAGGCAAAAATCGCATTCCGTACGTTTCCATTACCCACCAACCAAACAAGTTAAATGTTAAAGGTCAAAGGTCAAATGTTGTTTACATCGGTCCTTTCGTGGAAGGTAATTCGCTTAAAAAAACCCTAAAAATTTTACGCAAAGTGTTTCCGTTTTATACCAGCGCGAAGCATCCCGATAAAAAATGCACCTGGTGCCACTTAAACTTATGTCCCGGACCAAATCCAGATTTGCAAGAGTATAAAAAAAATATGAAAAAATTGGCCCTGATTTTGCGGGGCAAACGAAAAACCGTTTTGTATTCTTTGAAAAAAGAGATGCAGACACTATCAAAAGAACATAAATTTGAAGATGCTTTGATCTTGAGAGATAAAATTCAGGCGCTTGAGCAAGTAATGTCGCATGCCAATGTTATCAGGCAAGAAAATACTAATCTTGCCACTGTTAAGCAAGGACTGTTCTTGCTTAAGTCTTGGGAAAAAACAGAAAAATTACTACAAGGTATTTTACATTACAAAAATCCTATTTCTAAGACAGAATGCTATGATATTTCTAACATTCAAGGCACACAAGCCGTAGGATCTATGGTGGTTTTTGTTAATGGAAAACCTGACAAAAGCCAGTACAAGAAATTTAGGATTCGCATGGAGAATAAGCCCAATGATATTGCTATGCTTGGTGAAGTTTTGGCGCGAAGATTGGCGCACCCGGAATGGGGCTACCCGGAAATCATGTTAATTGACGGCGGAATTGCGCAACTCAACGTTGGCATAAAAAGCAAAAACAAATCTCTTGAAAATATCACGGCCGCGAAATTTTCAAGAGAGGTTAAAAATATAAAGATTATCTCTATTGCTAAAGGAAAAGAGGAATTACTCATAGAAGGATCTCCAAAAATTCCTTTAAAAAATCTTCCTCAAGAGATTTACAACCTAATTGTCCATTTAGATGATGAAGCTCATCGTTTTGCCATTTCGTACCATAAACTTCTACGCAGTAAGAATGTTATGGGACGAAATGCATAAGGAGGGGTCGGGAGGATTGGGTATCCTCCCGTGAAGGAAAACAGTCCCGCGAAGCGGAGACGTTAGAAACCGTGGGTTTCTAAGGAGCGAACTTCGCGAGCGACCATTAGTTACCACAAAAAACTAAGGAAAAAATATCTGTTGACGTAAGTATATTTATATTGTAATATCTAGATTAGTTATGAAACCCGCACTTTTAAAATTTACCCTGGGAGATAATCAACCATGATTAGCGATAAAAAGAGAGTCGCAGCAATCAACCCAATCGTTCTTGAGGCAGAAAGGATATATCGAGCCGCAAGCAATATTCCAGAGATCAGCGAACTTAATAAAGAAGTGGAAAAAGAACATATGGTGGTCGTTGGGCCATACAAAGATGGAAGCATCAAAAGCATTGCCACCATGGAAACAAAAGGAAATAACGAATCACCCGATTTAAACCAGGAAGAATTTAGGGCTGCACTCAAGATTTATCCCTTTTTTAAGGAAGATGCCGTATTTGGAACATTTTTTAAGGAATGCTCATTCCATGATCTTGGCGCATACGGTTGCTATAATCATACGATCATGATAAATATGGAAACACCGGAAACCACCCGTTTCCAAGCCCACACTCTTTTACACGAATTACAACACGCCATGCGTGCTAAGAAAGAAAAAAGAGTATTTTCTGTGAATGTGCGGTCTAATCGGGAACGCATGATAGAAGAAACGAAAATCTGGACCGTAGACTACAAAATTCTTCTTGCCATGGGAGGCAAGGATTATGAACGGGAAGCCAAAGAAACAGCTGACCAAATTTATGATTGCTGGGTAAAAAAATTCCGGTCAAACCCCTTAAAAAAGGACATCTTCTGGAAACCGCTTACGGGCCAGCGCCATCTGAAGCATTATTGTCAGGCCGAGACGGTTATTTTACGGTATATTGCGCTCTTATGGCCGCTGACATCTACTTTGATAGGTATGGGCCAGAACAGGAAGAAATAAAATATCTAATCCTTAATGATAAGCACCAAGAAAGCCTTCGGAAAAGAGGCTTCCTGTAAAAAATTTAGCAAGCTTTTCCTCAAAAGCTCATTGCATCTGCGACGGGCTTGTTTTTTTATAAAAAACTGATACTATTAATAGGGATGAAAACTCTTCTCTCTTCAATCATCAGTGCCGGATTGGGGCTTTACCTAGCCAGTTTATTTATTGGCGGAGTTGTGGTAAAAGTGTATCCCGGCTCCAACTTTTTTGGATTCGCCCTAACCGCCCAGTGGCAACTCTTTTTGTTGTTTGGAAT
>JAHFKU010000006.1:29015-36498 GCA_023245195.1 Candidatus Staskawiczbacteria bacterium | reverse complement strand
TTCTTTTACATATAAAATTACTCGCTAGTAATTTCGGTGGCGTAATCTCCTTGTTCCAAGCTTCTAAAACTTACCCTGTTTTCGTCAAAATATAGTTTTATAGATCCGGTAGGACCGTTTCGATGTTTTGATACAATAATTTCGGCAATGTTTTTTTCCAGTGAATTTTCTTCGTATTTATCTGCGCGATAAATAAACATCACCACGTCGGCGTCTTGTTCAATGGCTCCTGAATCGCGCAGGTCAGAAAGCATTGGCCGTTGGGGTCGGCGCGCTTCCACCGCCCGAGAAAGCTGGGATAATACGAGCACCGGAATGTTTAATTCTTTAGCCAGCATTTTTAAAGCCCGTGAATTTTCACTAACTTGCTGAATAGGAGTGGCGTATTTATTGGTATGATCCATCAATTGCAAATAATCAATCACAATCAGCCCCAAGCCCTTATCTTGCTGTAATCTTCGCGCCATGGCTCGTATTTGAAGGATATTGGCCATCCCAATATCGTTAATGTAAATCGGAGCTTCCGACAAACTACCCATAGCCACTTGAAGCCGAGAAAAATCATTATCTCCTTGGCCATCTTGCAATTTACCGGTCCTGATGCGCCATGAATCAACATTCGCTTGGCTGGCCAGTAATCTTTCCACCAGTTGATCTTTAGACATTTCCAAACTAAAAATCCCAACCGGCAAGTTTTCCATCACCGCAATGTGGCGGGCAATATCCAATGCCAATGAAGATTTTCCCATGGAAGGCCGAGCGGCCAGAATAATTAAATCAGAGCGCTGTAATCCCGAAAGCATATTATCAAGTTGCTTAAAACCGGTGGGAGTACCTCGATACATTCCCGTGTGCTGGGCACGCTGGGCAATTCCTTCAAATACTTCGGGAATAATATCTTTGATGGGTAAAAATGCTTGAGAAAGGGATTTTTGACCAATGGAAAAAATACTTTTTTCAGCCTTATCCAGTAATTCATCTACTTCTTGTGATTCGTCAAAAGCATTTAGACCGATTTCTTCTGAAGCGGAAATTAAATCTCGTAAGACTTTTTTCTCTCTGACAATTTTGGCGTAGTTAGTAACATGAGTAGCGGTTGGCACCAAATTTATTAACGAAGTTAAATAAGCACTGCCACCAATGCCATCTAATTGCCCTTTTTCTTTCAACTTTGCCGAAACAGAAATAATATCAATCGGTTCCATTTTCGAAAATAAATCCATCATCACTGAATATATTTCTTTGTGGATGTTTTTATAAAAATCTTCAGCGCTGATAAAATCTGACACTTTCACAATGGCATTTTTATCCAACATTAAACAGCCCAGCAAACTTTGCTCGGCTTCTAAGTTTTGAGGGGGTTTTTTTACCAATGGCTCGGCCATTTCTTAACAATTAACATTTGACCATTAACATTTGACCAACGACGATAACGTCGCTGGTTAATTGTCACATGTCAATTGTCAAATGTATTTTTACTTATTCTTTTGTATACCAAAAACCACAACAGGGGACAAGCATTGACAAAGCATCTTTGAGATTATATACTAGTAATAGGTAAATTTCCTTTCACCCCACTTAGAGGAATTACTATGAAGACGTGGGAAGATGTTCTGAGTATGTGGCAGTGGTTTGTTGTAGCTTTTGCACATGTTCCAACCCTTACCATGAATCTTATTCAGCAAGGAAATAACACCGTTACGCTCATTAAAAATGTTTGTGGCCCAAGAGATGAAGAAACTCAAAAAACTTTCCTTACCGAAAATGCTAAAAGAATTCTGGTGGAATTCAACACCATCCTGGTCGGCGAAGAAGAATTTTTTGAGGGCTATTTGATGCCCTAAACAAAATTCCAAAAAATACGCGCAAACCCCACAGACGATCTGTAGGGTTTTTAATTTATATTTTTTTAATTACTGTTCCGTCTTTCGTGTCATCTACCGAAAAGCCGTATTTTGCTATTTCTTGGCGAACTTCATCGGCTTTCTGCCACTGTGAATTTTTTCGGTATTCTTCGCGCTGTTTTACCAGCTCCATCACTTCTTTGGGCACATTAGAAGTTTTTAGTTTTTCAAAATCAATGATGTCAAAAATTTTGTTTATTTCTTCAAAAAACCGGTAAATTTCACCAGCTTCTTTTTTACCCACCAAGTTTTCATCAAGCATTTTATTTAACTCTTTAATAAATTCAAACAAAACCGCAAAGGCTTTGGGCGTATTAAAATCATCAGCCAAACCGGCATAAAAATCTTCTTTGAATTTTTTCAGTAATTTAGAATTTTGGATTTTGGATTTATTTGTGATTTGTAATTTGAGATTTGTAATTTTTCTTAAAAACTCTTCTATCTTTTCCAGCGACATGGCAACTTCAATCATAGCGCCTTCAGAATAATCAATGGGGGAGCGCCATAGATTTTTGGCGATCCAAAATCGTAATTGCTGATATGAATACCGTTTTAAAAAGTTCCCGATGGTAATGAAATTATTAAGCGACTTTGACATTTTCTGACCATTAATCGTTAAAAAACCGGTGTGCATCCAATATTTGGCCATCGGCTTTTTTCCGGAAACTGCTTCCATTTGAGTAATTTCTGCTTCATGGTGGGGAAACATCAAATCGCGTCCACCGCCATGAATGTCGTATTGCGCGCCAAAATATTTTTCGGTAATAGCGGTGTCTTCAATGTGCCAACCCGGGCGACCTGCTCCAAACGGACTTTTCCAGCTTGGTTCGGCTTTTATGTTTTCTACGACTGGAATGGTGGCTTGTGGTGAAAATTTCCACAAGCAAAAATCCCCGCGATTTTTTTTACCCTTATGATAATCTATCCTAGAAATAGAATCTTCTGCTTGCAGGGCCGTCCGATGCGATAATTTTCCGTAATTACGAACTTTGGAAATATCAAAATAAATCCCGTCATCTAATTTGTAAGCGTATCCTTTTTCGGCCAAGCGGTTAATTTGACTCGTAATTTCTTTAATATGGTCAGTGGCTTTGGCATATTTTTTGACGCTCGTAACATGCGCCAATGCCATATCTTTTAAATACTCTTTGAAAAATGCTTCGGCTAAATCCTGGGCCTCAACTCCTTTTTCACGCGCCCGCAAGATAATTTTATCGTCTACATCGGTAATATTTTGTAAATAAAATACGTCAAAACCAACCTGCTTTAAATATTTTGCAAAGCAATCAAAAATAATGATCGTACGGGCATTTCCAATGTGCATAAAATCATATACCGTAGGACCACACACAAACAGATTAATCTTTTTACCTTTTAAAGGTTTTAATAAATCTTTTTTACCCGTTAAGGTATTATAAATTCTAATTTTTTCCATGATTTTTTATTTCTCGTATCTTAAAGAAAATGCTGATGATAATAAGGTACATTGAAATCCAAAGTAAATAGACAAAAAAATCATTGGGAGGCTCGGGCCAAAATAGTAATATGGCCAAAAACACTATTGATTGTAAAAACATTTTAACTTTGCCGAATATATTTGAAGTAATGGTAATATTCCTGCTTTGGGCATACATAGAAACAAAAGCATTAGCCACTTCAAGCAACATAAGCAGTAAAAAGAGCCACCGATGTGGGCCCAGTAAACTATAAAGGGCAATCGGGATAATTAAAATTCTGTCGGCGATGGGATCTAGCGCAATACCAAGCTTTGTTTCTTTAGCAAGCCCCCGGGCAATAGACCCATCTAGCATATCTGAAAAAGCACCAATAAAAAACAGTGAAACAATTAAGAGTCTATCGGTATTTTTGTAGTAAAACAAGAGCACAAATAAAATAAAACCTATGGCAATCCTTACAAAAGTTAAGTGATTGGGCGTAATGGCGCGTGGCCAATAAGGTTTTATCAAGACAAAAAGAGCCCGGTCTCTTATAGTATCCAGCCTTTCGAAAAATAATTTTAATTCAGCAAGGAAGCTTTCCATTTTTGTTAATTCTATCAGATTTTAGCTTTTTGCACAATAAAAAAATGTGTGATACGCTAGGAGTAGTCACGCTTGACCCGCAGGGCATCCCCGCCGGTGCTATACGAATGCGATCAAATATACAAATGTTACCAATATACGAATGTGTCCGGCCGTCGTGATTTGTAGATTTGTAAAATTCGTATATTTGTGGAAATTTGTATATTCGTGACTACTCCAGAATTATGAAATTTTTCAATGTATTTTTTCAGGGAATAAAATTTTTACTCGTGGGAGCATTCGCTACCTTGGCTGATCTGGTTTTTTTCCAATTATTCGTTTGGATTATTATTCCGAATCTTTTGATTGCCAAGAGCATTTCTTTTTTAATATCAGTGGCCATAAAATATGGAGGAAATAAATACTGGACATTTCAAATCTACGATAAAGAACGATTGCACAAGGAAATACCTCAGTTTTTATTTATAACCCTAGTGGCGCTGGCTATTGATCTTGCTACATTTTATTACTTGTCTGCCGACAAGCAGGTACAACAAATAGTAATGCAATTTGGAATACCATCGCACCTATGGACCCAGATGAGCGTTATTATAGCAGCATTATCATCGGCATTGATAAGTTTTTTAGGATACAAATTTCTGGTTTTTAAAAAATAAAAAAAACCGAAATACTTACAGTACTTCGGTGATGAGACTCACGCCTTTTCACGTGTTGCATGATGAAAAGGGGCAAGAAGTTTATATTTTTCTTTTTGGGCAAGTTCAGGAGAAAGAGTTTGATCAGCAGCTGCACACTCGCAGGAAAACCAAAAAAGGAAATCCCTTTCTTTTTTAGCCCTGTCACTTTTCACTGGGCCAAAACAATAATCAAGTGCTAAGCCTTTACCCTCTAAAAGCGGTAAAGTTTTTTCTTTGCAAGTACGATAACGTATGAGTGCATCAGTCATTTTTTCTGACTCTGCAATATATTCCGGCCCGCCAATCGCTAGCAAGAGCTTATAATCGAAAGTCTTCATTTCTACTTCTTCTGCCAAAGACTCCTCTGGAGTTGGTATATATGGAGTTAGTCTGCGCCCTTCTTTCTTAGCGATAAGGGCGTGACCAAGCTCATGAATAAAACAGAAAGCCATGAATCGCGCTGTTTCATCTGATTTTCCATTCAACACAATCGTATCTAAACCCCCATGGTAAAGACCGTACCGAAGTAACTTTCTTATTTCTACAACATTCATGTGTAACTGGTCATCTTCCGGAAACCAGAGAAATACTTTTACATCCTGCATAGAAAACTTTTTCTGAGATGAGCGCCAGATCGTGTCAAACGTGAATTGAGATCCCCTCATAAGCGGTTTAAAAACTGCAAAAATATTTGAGATTTGATTCATCCTTTCAGCGAGAACATCACGAATTAATCCGTAGCTTAAAGCTTTTACCACAATGCTCTCCACTTCTTCGTTGATAGAATTCCAAACCTCCACCCGCTCTTGATCGGAAATCATTTCAGATTCTCCATATTGAGTTGTGTAAGAACAAAATCCAGACGATTCTGAATTTAACTTAAGCTAACATTTTTTTGTACTTATGTCAATATCTTGTTGGAGCGGGTTTAAAAAAGTAAAATGAATCATAATTAATTTTTCAGTATGGAAAATAATATAGTATTGTATAGAAAATATCGGCCTGTCGCTCGCCTTACCGCCCTCGCTCTGTTCGGGCTAACTCTTCGGTTCCGGCTCGCTCCTTAGAAACCCAGAGACGGGCGATCCGGCAAAGCCAGCCTCGCTCGCGTCTTGCCGGTTTCTAACGTCTCCACGCTTGCGCACGGGACTGTTTTCCTCCACGGGGAAATACCCCGACCCTGCTCCGCGGGTGCCCCCGCCGACCCCCTTCGTGCGGTCGATACTTTCTTTGGATAATTTTTTAAATATTAATATATTTTTTAATTATGAACGAAATAAACAACAACGTGGTGCTTTACAGAAAGTATCGACCGCAAGGGTTTGATCAAATCATTGGGCAAGAGCATATTGTCCAAACACTAACTAATTCTTTAAAATCAGGAGCGATTTCGCATGCCTACTTATTTTGCGGGCCCCGCGGATCAGGCAAAACCACCATGGCCCGGATTTTTGCCAAAGCGGTAAACTGCGAATCAAAAACCGGCCAAAAGCCCTGTAACAAATGTGATTCCTGCCTTGAAATTACCGCCTCAAAATCGATTGATTTGATAGAAATTGACGCCGCCAGCCACACCGGGGTTGATGACGTGCGCGAATTAATCGATGGCTTAAAATTTGCTCCGGTAAAATCAAAATATAAAATTTTTATTATTGACGAATGTCACCAACTAAGTAAATCAGCTTCTAATGCATTATTAAAAACCTTAGAAGAACCACCAGCCCATGCGATATTTTTGTTGGCCACTACTGAAGCCCATAAAATGCTCCCTACGATTATTTCCCGTTGCCAGCGATTTGATTTTAAGCGGTTACATGTACCAGAAATCATCAAAAAACTGGAATTTATCGCCAAAAAAGAGGGGATTAAATTTGAAAATTCAGCTTTGTCATTAATTGCATTAAACGCCCGAGGATCGTTTAGAGACGCTGAATCATTATTAGATAAATGTATTAGTTTTTCAGGTAAAGATGGGGTAGTTACCTTGCAAGAAATCAAGGAATTATTGGGAGTTGTTGAAGTCGGGCAAATTTCCAGGTTTATTGATTTTATTTTATTAAAACAAACAAAAGAAGCCTTGCTATTTTTAAATTCTTTAGTGGAAGAGGGGATTGACCTTGCGGAATTTACCAAAACCTTAATATTTTACCTGCGCCAAGCATTAATGGCTAAGATTGATCCGAACTTTTTAAATCCGCAAACTTCAGGTCTATCGGCAGAAGAAATTATAAAAATGAAAGAGCAAATAGAAACATTATCAGAAAAAGACTTGCAACGCATGCTAGAATTATTCATTGATGCGGAAAATAAGATGAAACACGCCATTATTTTGCAACTTCCTTTAGAGCTTACTACCATAGACTTAACACAAAAAGAAGGTTAAGTGATTGTATCATTCAAACTAAGGTAGTATAATTAATCTATACTAAAACTTGGTTCGAATATGCAAACAAAAATCGAGGAGAAAGAAAAAGCCATAGAATTAAGAAAAAGTGGCTTATCATATAAGGAAATTTTAGAACAAATTCCGGTGGCCAAATCATCCTTGTCTTTATGGTTAAGAAGTGTTAAATTAGCTAAAAGACAAAAACAAAGACTAACAGCAAAACGGCTTGCCGCCGTAATACGTGGCGGAGCAGCAAAAAGAGAACAGAGGATAGCTCTTACAAAAGAAATAAAAGATACAGCACGAAAAGAAATAGGTAAATTATCTAAAAGAGAATTATTTTTAATCGGCGTAGCTCTATATTGGGCAGAAGGAAGCAAGGAAAAAGAATATAAAAGTGGCTCAAGGGTTGTATTTTCGAATTCAGATCCCTATATGATAAATATATTCATAAAATGGCTTTTAGAAGTAATT
>JAHFKU010000006.1:0-29005 GCA_023245195.1 Candidatus Staskawiczbacteria bacterium | reverse complement strand
AAGTAATTCAAATACCGAAAGAAAAAATTTACTTTGCTATTTATATCCATGAAAGTCATCGATATAGATTAGAAGAAGTAAAAAAATATTGGCTTAAATATATAGATTTTAATTTAGAAAATTTTAAATACACTTATTTCAAAAAAAATAAAATAAATACCAAAAGAAGAAATGTGGGAAATATTTATTTTGGATTATTGAGATTAATGGTAATTGATAGCTCTACCTTAAATAGAAAAATACAGGGTTGGACAGAGGGAATTTATGGAAATTTATAAACATTGCGGGGTCGTCTAATGGTAGGACAATTCGCTTTGGACGAATTTATCAAGGTTCGAATCCTTGCCCCGCAGCCTAGAAACTATGAACTAGGTTCGAATCATAGTTTTACAATAAACTAAATTTTTCACCGTATCATTTTATGTCAATAACATTTGAGTTTCGGGATATGACTGACTTAGAATATAAGCGGGAACAAACTGCTTTTAGTGAGCATGGATTAGAATTTGGTAATCCCCCCGAAAAACAAGAACGTTTTGGGTTTGTTGCAACAGAAGATGGAAAATTTGTAGGTGCTTCCAGTGGATTGGCACACAAAAATAATGACCACTATGAACCTTATTTTTATTTAAGTGATTTATTGGTTGAAAAAGCACATAGAAAGCATGGTTATGGTAAAAAACTACTAGAATTGCTTGAAGATAAAATGAAATCAATGGGAATAAGGTATATTTGGACTTGGACAGCAGAATACGAAGCAGAAAATTTTTATATCAAATGTGGCTACGAGGTTTTTACAAAGTTTGATAACTTTTACCAATCAGGTCATTCAAGAATTGGTTTAATAAAAAAATTATAAAATAATCAATAAAAATAAAGACTATGAAAAAACCAAATCCAGTCGTACATTTTGAAATGGGTTATAATGATAAAGAACGCATGTGCGCTTTTTATGAAACCGTTTTTGGTTGGAAAACTAATAAGATGGGTCCAGAAATGGGAAATTACGTTACTGCCCAAACTACCGAAACCGACGAAAACAGAATGGTAAAAACTCCCGGCACGATTAATGGCGGGTTTTATAAAAAAGAAGGCCCGCTTTCACAAGCTCCTTCAATAGTTATCGCCGTAGATGATATTGGTGCCAGCATGAAAGCTGTTGAGGCAGCGGGTGGAAAAATTTTAGGAGCCATGGGGCAAGATGGCCAGCGCCACATGGAACCACAAGAAATTCCCGGCGTGGGACTTTGGATTTCAGTTATGGATACCGAAGATAATCGCTTTAGCATACTGCAACCAAAAAAAATGCAATAACATATAAAACATATGCAACAAAAAATTACTCCATTTTTGTGGTTCGATCGAAATGCAAAGGAAGCAATGAATTTTTATGTTTCAGTTTTTAATGGCAATCCAAACAAAAAACTAGAATCCAAAATTATTAAAATCAAAAAGTATCCGGATAAGGGGCTGGAAGGACCCATGAAAGGATTTGAAGGACAAGTTCTTACAGGGATATTTGAATTAGAGGGACAGCAATATATGTGTTTGGATGGTGGCCCTATTTTTAAATCAAATGAATCCTTTTCTATATTAGTTGATTGCAAAAACCAGGAAGAAATTGATTATTTCTGGGACGCATTTACGAAGGATGGCGGGCAAGAAAGCCAATGTGGCTGGTTAAAAGATAAATATGGTTTTTCTTGGCAAATTTCGCCTCCGATGGAGCAGTTTATGAGCATGGAGGATTCTGAAAAATCTAAAAAAGTAATGCATGCATTTTTACAAATGAAAAAGATTGACATTGCAAAACTACAAGAAGCTGCAAATTAATAATTAAAAAAAAGCCGCCTTTGCTAAATAGCTTCGGCGGGCTAAGAGAAGAGGGGATTGGCCCTCTTTTGATTTACTTTTTTTCTACCTTGGTAATTTCATTTTTTTTATTGACAAACACTACCTTGAGTCTATGCCTTTTAACTTTCTTTTTCTTTAGAGAACCATATGCCAGAATAATAACGATATCACCTTTCTTGAAGTGATGAGCAGGTGGACCGTTAAGTACAATTTCACCACTTCCGGGTTTTCCCAGAACAATATAGGTATCCCACGGAATACACTTACGACTGACATTATTGATTCTCACCATCTGTCGCTCAGAAAAACCAGCCGCTTTAACCAAATCAGCATCAATAAGAATAGAACCTTCATAGTTCAGATCAGTTCTTGTTAATCGAGCACGATGAATTTTTCCATCGCAAACAGTAACACGCATGACATGTCTCCTAAAGGGTATTAATTGTCAAACAGCAACACAAAATACTTGTATCATTTTATAGCTAAATTGTCCATCTATTTTGGCAATTTTAATTTTTTACTATATAATGTATTTATGTTTTTCGATAAAATCTTCCAGCTCTACAAAGGACAAGAAAAAATTAATTTGGATGATTTGCGCCAAATTTTTGATTCTCAAAAAGAAACATTAATAAAGCGGGGGATTGGCGCAACACTTGGACTGGATGATTTTGCAAAGCCAGATGCAGAATTGTACCTGGAAAAGGAAACTGAAAACGCCTGGCAAAGATTAAAAGAAGCTACGGTAAATATCAGCTTTAAGCCTTTTGGAAAAATCCCGCTGCTTTTAGTCATGCATTTTCCTAATATAAAAGAGGGGATTGAAAAAATACAGGGACACACGGAATTAGATCTGCAAAAAATCAAAAGTGAACCATCAAAAAATTTCTGCGACATATTGCTTGATGTTGAAGATGGCCAAAAGATGATAGCGAAGTCCCCAAAAGATGCTTTAAAAAAACTAGAAAAAGAAAACCGCCAAGCACTCAATATTAACGAAAGCACGGCACTTTTAACTCACTATCCTGATATATTAAAAAACCATTATGTAATTTCTGCCGGAAGTTTTTATACCACTAAAGATAATGAATCTTTGCCCTTGTTATGGCTATTGGACGAACACGGCAATCCCGAACTCCATTATGCGTGGTTTCACATTGCCCATGGAAGTTATGGAACGGCGTCGTACACAACTAGAATTTGAAATTTACAATTTGAAATTTGAAATCAAGTCGCGTACCCCGCGGGGTGCGCGACACGAATGACTCAATGACTAAATTTGAAAACCGCGCCAGCAATTGTCATTGCGAGCAAAGCGAAGCAATCTGGTCATTTCAAATTAAATTTTTCATTTTTTTTCAAATTGATTTCAAATTTCAAATTGTAAATTTCAAATTAAAAATCATGAATATAGACGACATAAAGCCAAACCTTCACAAACAGCTTATTAGAAATATTGATGGCATCAACTATGCCCGCTATCCGATAAAAACCCACGTGGTCCAACCCAACGAAAACATTATCGAATTAATAGAAAAATATCTAAAACCCTATTTGGCAGCACATGATGTTATTTTTATCAGTGAAAAAATGGTGGCCATTACCCAGGGCAGGTCAATTTCTATTAAAGACATTAAACCTTCGTGGCTGGCAACCCAAGCAGTAAAATTTGTTTGGAAAAATCCGGGAGGATTGGGAATTGCCACGCCCTGGACTATGCAAATGGTCATCAACGAAGCCGGATTGCCACGATTCTTACTTTCAGCTTTTATGGCGATCATTACCAAACCCTTTGGCATACGGGGCATGTTTTATAGAATCATCGGCCAGCGCGCCAAAGCCATCGACGGCCCAATTCCACACGCCATGCCGCCTTATAACGAATGCGTGACACTGACTCCTTTGCACACCAATGAAGTAGCGCAAAAAATTAAACAACAATTTGGAAATGAAGCGGTGATTATTGATGCCAATGATTTGGGCGTTGAAGTACTGGGAAAATCCAGTAATGCCATAAAAGATGCGTGGGCCTGCGCCGTTTTTAAAGACAATCCGCTAGGCCAAGGCAGAGAACAAACCCCGCTTTGTATTGTGCGACCCCACTAAGCGGGGTCATAGCCCACCCGTTTGACGGGTACCCGGCTGGCCAACAAATATAATATTAACAATAATTAAAAAATAAATTATGGATCTACATAATAAAACCATCATTATTACGGGCGCCGCCAGGATCGGCCAGCACGTGGCAGAAGCTTTAAAAAATAAAGGCGCTAATTTGGTTATTACCTACTTTAAAGATCCGGCTGAAGCCGGGCCTCATGGTTTTGGAGTCCAAGCCGACGTTTCAAAAAAAGAAGATATCGCTCGGGTCATACAAGAAGCCAAACATAAATTCGGGCACGTTGACGGCTTAATTCACATGGCCGCCATTTATGAAAAATCATTGTGGCAAGATTTAAATGAAGCACATTGGGATAAAAATATGAACATAATCGCCAAGAGTTCTTACTTGTTTGGTAAATTGCTGGGAGATGAACTGCTAAAAAATGAGGGAGATATTAAAGGCAAAATCATTTTCTTTTCCGATTGGTCGGTGTTAACCCGCCCTTACAAAGATTATCTGCCTTATAATGTGGCCAAATCAGCCGTTGTGGGACTTACTAAATCATTTGCCAAAGAACTGGCTCCGGGCGTTTTGGTTAACGCCATAGCCCCTGGGCCCATGCTCAAACCACCAGATTTAACCGATGAAGAAAATGTGGAAGTACTGGCCGGCACGCTTTTAAAACGGTGGGGTGGATCAGAAGAAATCACCAAAGGCGTACTGTATTTATTGGAAGCCGATTTTGTCACCGGCACAGTTTTGACGATTGATGGGGGAAGAACGGTATCGTAAAAATGATTTATGAATCCCAAAAAACTAGTATGTCTTTAAAAGCTTTTAAAAACATGCTAGTTTTTTATAAAGAAAAACCGCGCAACTTGTTGTGCGCGGTTCGATCAATCACGATGATTAACCCTTGTTAGGCGATATCGGCGACGATGACACCGTCGGGAAAACGCTCGCGAAGAGCGTTTTCAATCTCGTCGAACGTCTCCGATTCGGAACCCGGGAGAATCATACTCTCCCAGTCCGCGAATCCCTTTTCCCGACGATCGGCGACAAGCTTGTTACTGCCAATCTTGGCAAGCAAGACAAGCTCGTTGACGGTAAACGGAATCTGCATCACTTCACCTCCTTTTAAATTGTTTATAAATTAATCTTACACCCTTCGTGATTAGTTGTCAATAGTGAAAATAAAGGCTTTTTTTGATATAATTTATGGCATTATGGAGCCGAAAGCGACTGTTTTTGAATTTACTTCTTATGAATTTAAGCCTTTAGAAAAAAAGGTTATTTTTAATTACAAAACAGAATTTTCTGATAGAGAACCGCTTTTCTTCACTGAAACTTTAATATTGCCAAAAGTACCGAATATAAAAAACGTATCCAAAGAAGTTATTGATAAACTATTGCAAAGTTTGCATATTATACTGGGAATCAGTTATTACAAATTTCACATTGCAAAAAAAGTAACTACGCCCTATGTATTATCGAAACAAGAAGCGGATTTTTGGAACATAGTTTACAAAAAAGGCCTTGGTGAATTTTTCTATAAAAATAATTTAGACCCAAAAATTTCTCCCGAATTCCCATTTACCAAAACCATAGCGACTAAAAGCTATAAGCTAAAAGCTACAAGCTCACGATGTTTGGTCGGCATTGGGGGCGGTAAAGATTCAATCGTAGCCGCAGAATTGTTGAAAGAACACGGTTTTTCCGCCCAAGACGGACTAGCCTCGGGCTGGGATATTACTTCCTTTGTAATAGAAACGGGCAAGCCATCAGAACTAGTAAATAACATCATTGAAATCATTGGCGCAGGAGAATTGAAAATACAACGATTTTTAGATCCAAAAGTACATGATAAACATGTATACAATGGCCACATTCCTATTTCAGCTATTTATGCCTTTTTGGGTGTTTTTACCGCAGTTTTGTACAACTATTCCTATGTTATCGTCGGAAACGAACATAGCAGTAATTTTGGTAATATAACTTATAAAGGCCTGAATGTTAACCACCAATGGAGCAAATCTTACGAATTTGAAACTCTTTTTCAAGATTATGTAAAAAATAATATCACCCCCAATGTTTTTTATTTTTCTTTATTGCGGCCGTTTTATGAAATACGGATTGTAAAATTATTCTCAAAATATAAAAAATATTTCCCATATTTTTCCAGTTGTAATCGTAACTTCGTTACGCGCAGATCAACGCAGATCCCTACACAGATTAACGCGGATATGGATCAGCGTAAATCCGCGCCAAATCCGCGAGAATCCGTGGCATTGCAAGACAATGCGATTTGGTGCGGCCAATGCTCAAAATGTGTGTTTGTTTTCATCTTACTTTCGGCCTATTTACCCAAAAAAGAACTGGTAAAAATCTTTGGCAAAAATTTATATGCCGATGAAACACTGTTGCCGTTATTTAAAGACATTTTGGGCTTTGGCAGTATGAAACCCTTTGATTGCGTGGGAACATTTGAGGAAGCGCAAACAGCGCTTTGGCTAGCTCTACGCCATGCTCATATTCTCGAGAATGTGAGCATGGCTATTGTGCGACAGTTAAAAAAGCGGGCAAAATATCATTCAGAAGTTTTTCAAACTACCAGAGAAAACAGTGTTCCCGAACAGTTTAAATTTTTGGGAATGGAAAGTGCTTATATTTTGGGTTATGGCAAAGAAGGTAAAATCACCAAGCAATATTTAAAAAAATACTATCCAAACATAAAAATTGGGATAGGGGATAGCGCCCTAGATAAAACATATTTAGAAAAACAAAAAAACTTTGACATTGCCATCAAAACTCCGGGCATAAAAAAGGAACTAGTAACCATACCCTATACCACCGCCACCAATATTTTTTTCTCCCGCCTCCGCCAAGGCTACGGCGGGCAAGCAAAAGTAAAAGGTAAAAATACCATTATTGGCATCACCGGAAGCAAGGGCAAAAGCACTACCGCATCATTAATTTACCACATCCTAAAAACCGCTAGAAAAGATGTTCAGTTGTTGGGCAATATCGGAAAACCTATGTTAGAAGTTCTAACTAAAAGCTATAAGCTAAAAGCTAAAAGCTATTTCGTCCTGGAGCTTTCTAGCTACCAATTAGATGACATTAAGTTTTCGCCTGACATTGCCGTGGTGACTAATTTATTCCAAGAACACATGGATTACCACGGCAATGCCAAACATTATTGGCAGGCTAAACAAAACATTATTAATTGCCAACATAAAGATAATTACTTTGTTTATAATCCAAAAGATGCAGAATCTGCCAAGTGGCTAAAAAATTATCAAGGTCAAGCGATTCCGTTTGATAAAAACCCACGGCAAAGTAATCTCATTGGCCAGCACAATCAAAGTAATATCGGGGCGGCGGTTTCGGTGGCTAAGATATTAAACATTCCCGATGCCATTATTGTAAAAGCAGTAAAAGAATTTAAACCCTTGCCTCACCGATTAGAATTTGTCGGCACATTCAAGGGGATTACCTTTATCAACGATGCTAACGCGGCCATCCCCGAAGCTACCATTATGGCTATTGAGGCATTAAAAAATGTGGATACGATTTTTTTGGGCGGCACCGACCGCGGATATGATTTTTCGCAGTTGGAAAAAACCATAAAAAATTATAAGATAAAGAATGTGGTGCTTTTTCCCGATAGCGGGAACAGAATGTTAAGGCAAACCAAAGGCCTTAAGATTTTGAAAACCAAGAGCATGAAAGAAGCCGTGGCTTTTGCCTACCAACATACTAAAAAAGACGGCATTTGTTTGTTATCTTGCGCATCACCCAGTTATTCATTATGGAAGAATTTTGAAGAAAAAGGAGACCAATTCAAATTTTTTGTTAAAAAGTTAGGAAAATAACTTGTAACTTGCCACTAGTAACTCGTAATTACGAGTTACTAGTTACGAGTTACTAGTTACCATCGTGAAGCGTCACATCAACTACTCTTTTTTAGCTTTAACAACTGCCTTGCTTGTTTCTGGATTGCTTTTTTTATCCACGCTTTCAGCCATAGCTTCGTTGCAAGTTTTTGGAAATACGAGCTATTACATATTCCATCAATTAATTGCGGTTTTGATTGGCCTGGTTTTGGGATTAATCGCCCTTAACATTCCCTTGCCCTTTTTAAAAAAAATAGCGCCCTGGCTCTTGCTGGCAAATATTGCGGCGTTAATTATTGTATTTATTCCTCTTTTTGGCACCAAATTAGGGGGCGCTTCCCGCTGGATTAGCATTGGAAACAACACCTTCCAGCCTTCGGAATTTTTCAAAATCACGGCGATTTTATACATTGCCGCCTGGCTTTCAAATAGGTCTTTGGCGGGCGGTAAAAAAAACTGGCTCATGGCGGCCAAGAAAAATTATCATAGTTTCATACAATCATACCTGCCCTTTATCTTTTTTTTAGGAATCATTGCCATTATTTTGGTGCTCCAAAAAGACATGAGCACCTTGGGAATTATCACCATCGCCTTAATTACCATGTACTTTATGGCCGAAACTCCGGTATGGCAAACCATGGTTACAATTGCCGGGGGCTTTGGCGCGGCCTTGCTTTTAATTTTACATAAACAGTACCGGCTTGACCGCTTGATGATTTTCTTGCATCCAGAACTTGATCCATTGGGCATCGGCCATCAGTTAAACCAAGCAAAATTGGCCATTGGCTCGGGAGGTATTTTTGGCAAGGGCTTGGGCATGTCGGTGCAAAAATTCGGGTTCTTGCCTGAATCCATGTCGGATTCCATTTTTGCCATTTTGGGCGAAGAAACAGGTATTATCGGCTGCACCGTTTTAATTCTGGCCTTTTTAGCTTTTTTATATTTAGGGTTTAAAATCGCCAATTCCGCCACCGATAGCTTTTCAAAATTAACCGCTGTGGGAATTTCTACCTGGATTATTTTTCAGGCGTTTATCAATATTGCCTCAAACTTAGGATTGTTTCCCTTAAGCGGAATTCCACTGCCATTTTTTTCTTATGGCGGATCGCACATCATTGCAGAGCTGATCGCCGTAGGGCTTTTGCTTAACATCTCCAAAAATGGTTGATATTCTAGGAATTACGAATTTTTAACTCAGCCTTCATTGTGAGGCACACCGAAGTAATCTCATAAATTTTTTGTAAAATAAAACCCCTAGTTGCATTTTGTAATTAAGGGGCTTATTACCATGTCTCCCAAGAAACTTGAAAATTACTTAGATGGAAGTAAAAAAATGAATTTCTGCCAACCATTGAAGAGCCTATCAGATCCACATTCTTCATTTAAAAGTAACTTACGATATTCGCCTTTACCTCCAACGTTAGTATTCTCTATAGCAAACAGTTCCGCAATCCCATCTGGATTACGAATCGGTTTCATGCCAATAATCAGCTCTTCTCCCTTTGGCTGATCTTCATATTGCAATCGCGATTCAGGACCAACTTGATTAGGGCAAAGTTGATAACCCTTCTTCTTAGCCTCGTCAATAATTTCTTCGAGAGAAGCTTGATCGTTACCGGTCAGCTCTTTAACTGAAATAACTGTGAGGGCAAGCTCGGTTTCTTGGTCAACCAATATGAAATCCTCCGATTTCATTGATTCTTGACTGTAAGGATGTACCTGCATCCCCTTGTCTTGAATGGCTTGAATAAATCCATCGCCACTCACGCCAACTCGAAGTTTTAATTGCCTCCAAGGTTTAAACATAGCAACCTCTCTCTCTATTGGGTACTCTGTTTTTTCTAGGTTTTGCTCAATTGGTTCATGTTCCATATTTTCATCATAATCTAAATCAAAAAAAATAGCAATATAGTTGCTGAGGGTTATTAAATTTGTTAGAATTAACCAACCAAATTACTTCCGGGCGCAATCCTGTGCCTGGCTTTGCGCTCGCAATAATGTTTTTTCGTATTCTATTTTCTAAATTCTCACATTATGAAAATACTCTTTACCGGCGGGGGGACTGGCGGACACCTATTTCCGTTAATCGCCGTGGCCCGCGAAATACGAAGGTTGTCAGACAACCAAAATATCCAGCTACACTATATCGGCCCCAAAGATGAAAAAGGCCGGCTTTTGCTGACTCAAGAAACATTTAAAATCCACGCCATCGTATGCGGAAAAATACGCCGATATTTTTCTTTTGAAAACATTACCGATGTATTATTTAAAATACCCTTTGGATTTTTACAAAGTTTTTGGCTATTATTTCTCATCTGGCCCGATTTGGTGTTTTCCAAAGGCGGGTCAGGGTCTTTAGTGGTGGTGCTGGCCGCAAGAATCCTGGGCATTCCTATCTTTTTACATGAATCAGATTCAGTTCCCGGGCAATCAAACCGAGCGGCTTATTCTTGGGCTAAAAAAGTGTTTATTTCTTTTCCAAAAACCGATTACTTTCCCTTGAGCCAAGCCAACGCAAAAACGATGCTCGTTGGCCACCCCATTTTAAAAGAAATTATGGAAGGCAGTAAAGAATCGGCCAAAGAAATTTTCCGTTTAACCTTAGAAAAACCCATCTTGTTATTTTGGGGGGGTTCGCAAGGAGCCGGCCCCATTAACGACTTTGTGCTTGGTACCTTAACCAAGTTATTGCAAAGTTACGAAGTCATCCATGTCTGTGGTAAGAAAAATTACCAAGATGTGCAAGCCGAAGCCAAAGTAGTTTTAAATAAACAAGAAGATCTAGAAAAATATTATCATCTCTGGGAATTTTTAGACGAAGCGCCGTTAAAACACGCCTTAAAAGCGGCTGATTTTGTTATTTCGCGGGCTGGAGCGGGAAGCATTTTTGAACTGGCCGCCTGCGGTAAGCCCGCCATATTAATTCCACTACCAAGTTCGGCCAACAACCACCAGTCAAAAAATGCTTACGAATATGCAAGTGGTGGATGCGCCGTTATTATAGAACAAGATAATTTAAGCCCTAATTTATTCCTTGAAAAAATCCGTTATTTGCTCGCCAATACCGGCGAATTAGAACAGATGAAACAAAACGCCCTAAGTTTTGCTAAGCCCTTGGCGGCCAAGGCCATCGCCCGGGAAATCCTTGAATTTTTAATCAGTAGGTCTGCTAAATAAAAAATAATATATAAAAGTAACATTATAACATTATATATAATGTTATAATGTTAAAGGGATGACAAAGATGAAAAAGAACATTAATTTAGAAAAAAAGATCCGCTTGCGATTTCCTCCGTCTCCAACCGGGCCGTTGCATATTGGAAACGCACGAACCATTTTGTTTAATTACTTATTCGCAAAGCAACATAATGGCGAAACGGTTTTGCGCATTGAAGACACCGATAAAGAGCGTTCAAAAATAGAATGGGTGCAAGATATTATTGACCAATTGCATTGGCTGGGAATTGACTGGAACGAAGGACCGGATATCGGAGGCCCACATAGCCCGTACAAACAATCCCAACGCACCGATATTTACCAAACCTATTTAGAAAAATTGTTAGCAGAAAAAAAAGCTTATTTTTGCATCTGTTCCAGCGAAGAACTAGAAGGAAAGCGGCAAGATCAGCAAAGCAGGGGATTGGCTCCAAAATATGACGGCACCTGCCGGAATAAAAATCACCAACACGGCGTGATCCGTTTTATCGTTGAAAATAAAAAAGTAACATTTATCGATTTAATCCGCAAAGAAGTTGAATTTGACATGGGACTTTCGGGCGATATTGTTATTGCTAAAAACCTCCAAACGCCTTTGTACCATTTTACCGTCGTGGTAGATGATTTTTTAATGCAAATCTCTCATGTCATCCGTGGCGAAGACCATCTTTCTAACACCCCAAAACAAATTCTCCTGCAAGAAGCCCTGGGTTTTTATCAGCCCATTTACGCACACCTACCACTCATGTTAAATTCCGATAAGTCTAAAATGTCAAAAAGGGCAGGGGACGTGGCAGTAAGTGATTACCATCAAAACGGATATTTGCCCGAAGCGTTGATTAACTTTATGGTTTTGCTTGGGTGGAATCCGGGTACCGAAAAAGATATTTTCAGCCTGCCAGAATTAATTAAAGAATTTTCACTGGAAAACGTGCAAAAATCGGGAGCCGTTTTCAATCTGCAAAAACTGGATTATTTAAACGGCTATTATATCCGTGAAAAATCTACCAGCGCATTGGTAAAACTGTGCTTACCATATTTACCAGAAACAGCAAAAGACATGCCTTTCAAACAATTGGAGAAAATTATTGAAGCTTACCAAGCCAGATTAAAGAAACTTTCTGAAATCACGGAGTTTACTGATTTTTTCTTTTCAGAAAAATTATCGTATGATAAAAAAATGCTCGGCTGGAAAGAAATGGGGGATAGGGAAGTGAAGGAATCTTTAGAGCATAGCGCCAAGATATTATCCGATGCCAAAAAGTTTGATAAAAAAAGCTTGGAAGAATTACTGGTAAAAGAAGCCACCGCCTTCGCTGAAGCTTCGGCGAGTCAAGGGAAAAATCCAGATAAAGGGAAACTCTTGTGGCCATTGCGAGTTGCGTTATCTGGCAAAGAAGCGAGCGCCAGCCCATTTGAAATCGCCGAAATTTTGGGAAAAGAAAAAACATTGACTAGGATTAAGCAGGGGATTGACAAGCTATCTTAATTATGATAGCATAAAAATAGCACATTTCGTGCTGAACCATACACGTACAGGAGAAGAACCATGAAGCGCTTTATGTTCGCAGTGATCGCCATCTTTGGTCTTTCGCTGGTCGGATGCTCTCGGGAGCAAGCCCAGAGAGTCACCGATGGGATCAACAAGGATATCATGGAGGAACCCACTGTCAGTGTATATGGAGATCCGCTCGATGAGTTCATCGTCGTGGAGAGTCAGCCCATCAAAGATGCCAAGGATGCGCGCATGTGGCGCGTGATCTTCAAGAATAAAAGGAAGGAATTGGCAACCTTTAAAAGCGCCTTTTCTACAAGGGATTGTGAGAAAGGTACCACGATCGAGCTCGTGGAGATCAGATATCGGCTCGAAGACAGTCGTGGCCTATATCGAACGATGCTTCTCGTGAAATAACACGTGTCCTGCGACTACAACTTCGGTTGGTCGCAGGGCTTTTTTATTAAATAAAATATGTGGTAAAATAAAAAGTATAGAGAACACAGAGAATACTAATCTTATTGTGCGACAAATCAACGTAATCCCAATCTACTAATGACATCCGAATGCTCCGAATATTCGGATGGGCGCATTTGGATAATGTTTTTGCTTTTTGCAAAAACTTTGCGCTGTTCGGATGCTATTGATGGCATTTGGATAAAATTTGTAAATTTGGATTATAATTTATCATGGAATTTGGCATCATTATAAAAAATATCGTAATTATCGGTGTAATTTTGGGCGTGGTGTTTGTGAGCCAGCAGCCGTGGTTTTTATCAAATAATAAAGTGTTTAGCTATTCCCAGAACGCAAAAAATGGCCTAGGAGATGGCGTACAGAAAGCAGGGCAGTGGTTTAGCAATACTATATATCCACGAACCAGTACCACGGCAAGTGGGGGAGAAGAGGCCGAAAAAGGCTCCTCTGCCACTGTGCAAGAAAATCAAAAAAATAATTTTTGGAAAAATTCTATTGATGGTACTAAAAAAGTAATTGCGCAGGATGTGTTAAAATTATTGGGAGTTTCGCCGCAGGAACTGGGATGCCAAGCCAATTGATTTGACACGCCCTTTTGGGCGGATTATACTTTATATATAATGTCGCAAAATGTAGGTAAAGCGACATTTATATATAGGGTAAATATAAAAAGCTTATAAAGATATGGAACAATCAACCAAACCAATCCCGCGACATATTCCTGATTTTTTGGATTTTTGTGAAATACAAAAAGGTCTGCGAAACAATACGCAAAAAAATTATCAACGATATTTACAAAAATTTGTTACTTGGCTTCAGTCCCAGAGTTTAGAAAGCCTACTTCCCCACCAGCTGACCAAAGAACACATTTGGGACTACCGTCTCCACCTCTCCAGGCACCAAAACCCTAAAACGGGCCAAACCCTTAAAAAAAGCACCCAAAACTACTATTTAATCGCTTTAAGGGCCTTTTTAGGCTACTTTGTGGCAAAAGACATACTTTCTATACCCCCTGATAAAATAGAGCTTCCTAGAGGCGATAAAAGCGGTAAAACGGTGAAATTCCTCAATTTAGACCAAATAGAAAAGCTTTTAAGTGTTATTGAGCCGAAAGATGCTATTGGCATACGCGATAGGGCTATTCTAGAGTCGTTATTTTCAACCGGCTTACGAATCGCGGAACTCGTGTCACTTAATCTTGATCAATTTGCCAACTTGAAAGACAAAAAAGATTTTGAACTTTCTGTTGTTGGAAAAGGAGGGACGGTGCGTACTGTTTATTTTTCGGAAAGGGCGTTAAGTTTTATAAAAAAATATGTATCTTTGCGAAATTCATCAGAAAAATCGTTATTCATCAATTTCCGAGATAAAGACGGCACTGGCCACCGGCTGACTCCGAGATCGATTGAAAGAATCGTTAAAAAATATGCCGTTATGGCGGGGGTACCAATATTTACCACCCCACACACCTTGCGACATTCTTATGCAACGGATTTATTAACCCAAGGCGTTGATCTGCGCAGCATTCAAGAATTTTTGGGCCATAAAAATATTGTAACAACTCAAATTTACACTCACGTTACTAATAAGCGCCTGCGCGACATTCATAGGCAATTTCACAGCGGTAAAAACCTTAAAAGCTGATTCCCTTTTCTATTATTCGTTTTGTCGCATAATAAGATTTCTGGCAAAAAAAGTCCTCAGTTTTATCGCTAAGGACTATGTGCAGTTTCAATTATCGTCCAAGTCAATTGCATTGAAGATGCGAACAAACCCTTTTTGTCGCATAAAAGAAAAACGTTGAGTTAGCTCCGCTAATCTAGCACTCCTTTCTACTTCATCCACTAATGATAGGAAAACCTTCTGGGCATCAATAAACACTAAAAATCTTTTACGGTTATTATTAGGCGACGGATGAAATGGACAAATAGGGATTAGTTGGACTAGCAAGAAATCCATGAATTCTTCTTGAGAAAGCTTCATGGCAAAACCTCCTTATGCAAAGGAACTGCACCCCTAAAACCATTATACTAAACTTTGAAGCCCTATTCAATGAGTTATTAAAAGTTGTCGCATAATTAATTATGTAGTAGAATCTAATCATGGAAAAAGAAAAATTCAGCATATCAAATTTAACCAACAGCGACGGCTGTTTTGATTTGCAATTCAGGAAAGATACCCGGCACGAAAGATCGGGCTCCCCCACTTACTACCGGTGGAAGGCTCAATTTGTCATTACGGTGCCAAAAGAACATATGGCGATATTGCAAAAAGTCAAAAAAATAATGAGCTGCGGATTAGTATCCATTGACAAGGGGCAGGCCAGATTTTCAGTGCAAAAAATCGATGATATTATCCAAACCATAATCCCCTATTTTACCCGTCATAGCCTTGGCGTCGGCGGGCTTACCAAAAACAGACTATCGGGCAACCCTCCTTCGCATAAAGCTTCGGCGGGGCAAAGTAAAAAACGAGACTTTGATTTATGGCAAAAAGCCGTTGAAATTATTTATCGCAATAAGGGAGTATATATTAGCAAGTGGAAGAAAAATGATTTATTGCATCTAATGGAAATCCATAAATCCATGGCAAAGTATAAACAAAAACCCAAAAAATCGAAATGGATGGATATGGCCCAAGCAATGAGTAAAACTAAATAACCCCGCACCAATTTCAGCCAAATTAGGCAGTAAGCGGAGTTTTTAGGGCGAAGCGCCTCCCTCCCCTCCGCCAAGGCTCTGGCGGGCAGGCATTTGACCATTACCAACAAAAAAAAGAACCGCTGGTAAATCCGGCGGTTTTTTATTCTCACTTTATCGCCAATCTTTCGTTACCTGGCACCACTTCAAAAACAAATGCCGTATGCCCAAAGCCTTTTTCAGTTCCCGAATATTCAAATTGATTCCGCCTAAAATCATCTGCCCACTGAATATCTTTTTCCTTATCGCCAAGCAAGTACTTATCTTCAATGACCACTGCCATGCGCGCCTGGAAATCCTTTTTTGAATGCCCTGGATAATCATCGCTTTTTGGTTTTGAGCTCATGGCAATAAAAAGAGGCGTTTGTTTAACGTAAGGAGTCGCATAATAAACTATTAGAGCCACAAGCACATGGCTTGCTACCAGCATTAGCCGCCGCTTCAATGTTGACATAGCAGGCACTCCTGAATAGGAAAGAGCTATGCTAATTATATCCTTTTTAAGATGTAAAAACAAAAAGCCCGTGCAGGGCCGATTTGTCGCATAATAAGGGCTGATTGTGTTATTTGCCAAACCTCCGAGTGCGCCGGTCAAATTCTGCCAATGTGGCCTCAAAATCTTCTTTGGAAAAATCGGGCCAGAGTTTTGGCGAAAAATATAATTCTGAATATGCTCCTTGCCAAAGCACAAAATTAGAAAGGCGCATTTCGCCACCAACCCTCAAAATTAAATCCGGAGCAACCAGGCCCGCCGTTGATAAATAATGTTCAAAAAGTTCTTCGGTTATGTTTTCAGCGGGAATTTTTTCTTCTAATATTTTTTTCACAGCATGCAAAATATCCCACCTACCGCCATAGCTTACCGCTAGATTTAAATGAAATTTTTCGTTATCTTTTGTTGATGATTCAACGTTTTTTATCACTTCTTGCAAAGATTCTGGCAACCGTTCTTTTTGGCCGATGATTACTACTTTTACTCCTTCTTTATTAAAATGCTCGATTCCCTCTCCTAAATATTTTTCAAACAAATTCATTAAATAATTTACCTCTTCTGGCGATCTTTTCCAGTTTTCAGTTGAAAAACCAAATACGGTAATTATCTTGACTCCGGCATTTTTGCACCAATGCAAAAAATCGTCAAATTTTTTTTCGCCTTGCAAGTGACCTTCAAAAGAAACTATGCCCTTTTCTTTGGCCCAGCGCCGATTGCCATCGGGAAATAATACGATATGTTGGGGAATATTTGGCATAATGTAATTATTATATAGGAAATCTGGACAAATTCAACAATTTTTGCTAAGATGACAACATAAAACTTAAAGCTTAAAACTTGAAACTTAACGATATTGCGTAAAAAAGTTTCGAGCTTCGAGCTTCAGGCTTCAAGATTATGTCAACAAGTAAATCATCAGGTTCGTCTAGGCTCGGCCGAGATTCAGCTGCACAGCGCCTTGGCATTAAAATATACGCCGGCCAAACCGTAAAAACGGGGATGATTATCGTACGGCAACGAGGCACCAGATACCTACCTGGCAAAAACGTAAAAAGAGGATCAGATGATACTCTTTACGCTTTCAAGCCCGGCGTTGTTCGATTTGGGACAAAACTAAAAAAATTGTTCAACGGCACCCAGCGAAAGGTGAAAGTAGTTAATGTAGACACTAAATAATTTTCAATTCTTAATTTCTAATTTCTATTAAATTTTCGATATCCTAATTTTCAAACCTCTTCGTGTTTAGAAATTAATTCATTAAATATTTAATAGAAATTTAAAATTAGAAATTCAAAAAATAAGTTTCCTGCTAGGAAGCTTATTTTTTTATTGCGGCTTGAATAAAAGCCTTAAATAACGGGTGGGGGTTTAGAGGCCGAGATTTAAATTCTGGATGAAATTGCGTGGCGACAAAAAAAGGGTGGCTTGAGACGCGAGATTTATCCGCTTTAGCGGAAAATCCCGTCTGTGGTATTTCAATAATTTCCACTAAATCTTTTTCTTGATTAATCCCGGCAAACACCATGCCGTTTTTTTGTAGAATTTCGCGATAGGCGTTATTTAATTCGTAGCGATGGCGGTGCCTTTCGGTGATATTTTTTAAACCATAAGCCTTTAAACTGATTGTATTGGGTGTTAATTCGCAATCATAAGATCCCAGTCGCATTGTCCCGCCATATTTTTTCCCTTGCAACAAAACTTTCTGCTCTTCCATAACATCAATAACCATATTTTTTGATGCTACCTTAAATTCAGCTGATGTCGCATCTTTCAAACCGCAAACATTCCTGGCAAATTCTATGGTGGCCAATTGCATTCCCAGGCACAATCCAAATAGTGGCAGGTTATTTTTCCGACAATATTCAATGGCCTTTATTTTACCCTCTATTCCCCTATTCCCAAATCCCCCCGGCACGATAATACCATCAAACTTTTTCAGATTTTTCAACGAAGCCGGATTATGTTCAAAATCTTCGGCGGATATCCAGGTTATTTTTGGACTTCTATTTTGGGAAAAAGCAGCATGTTTTACGGCTTCAATGACCGATATATAAGAATCGGTTAACGTAAACTTACCGCTTTCAAAATATTTTCCTACGATGCCGATGTTTACTACTTTTGGGGAATTTTCTATGATACCCACAAAATGTTCCCAATCGGTCAAATCACTTTTGCGCGGCCTTAACCCGAATTTTTTCAAAATACGGTTGCCCATATCATCTTTCTCAAAATTAATCGGAACCTGGTAAATAGAAGCCACATCGGGAGCAGAAATAATATCTTGGGCCGCGACATTGCAAAAATTTGAAAGTTTTTGTTTTCTGGGTTCGTCCAAAGGCAGATTTGAGCGGGCCAAAATCATGTCAGGCTGGATGCCAGCCGAATTTAGGGTTCTGACCGCATATTGGGTGGGTTTTGTTTTCATTTCACCGATCATAGCGGGAACCGGCATGTAGCTTACTAAAATAAAAAGCACATCTTTTGGATGTGAGATTTTTTGCATTCTGGCGGCTTCTAAAAATAGCAAGTTTTGGTATTCGCCGACGGTGCCGCCGATTTCGATTAACACAAAGTCTGCCTTCACTTTTTTTCCTGCCCTTTCGATAATGGCTATAACTTCATTGGGAATATCGGGCACCACTTCAACGCATTTGCCATTATATTCTAAATTCCGCTCTTTATTGATGACCGTTTGATAGACCCGGCCCGTGGTCATGTAATTATCTTTGTAAATATTCTCGTCTAAAAACCGTTCGTAGTTGCCAAGATCCTGGTCGGTTTCAACGCCGTCTTCAGTCACAAACACTTCTCCATGTTCTACCGGATTCATGGTTCCCGCATCGACATTAATATAAGGATCGATTTTGATGGCGGTAACTTTAAACCCCTTGCTTTTTAGTATTCGTCCGATTGAAGCAGTGGCTACGCCTTTACCGATTCCCGACATAACCCCCCCTGCAACAAAAATATACTTCACGATGATGGCTACGAAATACAAATAGTTACGAATATACGAATCAAAACGGCGTTTTGCATTCGTATATTCGTATGAAATTCGTATTTCGTAGCGATTACACTTTCTCTTCGCTGATAATTAACTTTATTTCTGCTTCCAGGTTATGATCTAAATTGATTTTCACTGGAAACTCTCCGATTTGCTTAATCGGTTCTTTTAAATTAATTTCTGATTTTTTAATATCAAAACCCATTTCCTTGAGTTTTTCCGCAATTTTTACGTTATTAATAGATTCAAAAAGCTGGCCTTCCTCACCCACTTTCAGGCTAATGGCAACTTCCATACCATCAATGCTCGAAGCCATTTCCTGGGTCTTTTTTAGATCTTCTTCAACTTCTTTTTCTATGATTTCTTTTTGAGCCTCAAGCCATTTTAAATTTTGGCGGGTGGCAGATTTTACCAGATTTTGAGGAATCAAAAAATTCCTGGCATAGCCATTTTTTACTTCTTTGACTTCGTATTTTTTAGCGACGTTTTCAACGTCTTTGAGAAAAATTACCTTCATAACTTTGGCTACGAAATACGAATCAAGTACGAATATACGAATGAAAAGTCTTGGTAATTCACGGATTCGTATATTCGTATGAAATTCGTATTTCGTAGCAAAATACTACTACAACGTATACTCTATCTTATGTCCTTTATTATTTCAAGAGCCTTGTCCAATTGCGGGTCTTGGCCTGGCTGATCTTGGTCATCCCCCACTTCTACTTTTACATCAGGAACCAATCCAACTTCTGAAATCGAATTTCCTTTAGGGGTCAGCCACTTGGCAATGGTTATTTTCAAAAATGAATCGCTCCCTGGCAACTCTACCACTTCTTGAACCGATCCCTTGCCAAACGATTTTTCTCCTATAAGCTTTATATTCCTGTTGTCCCGCAAGGCTCCGGCTAAAATTTCTGAAGCAGAAGCTGATCCCCTATTCATTAACACCACTGTAGGAAAACCTAAAAGGCTGGCATTCCCCTCGGCCCGATATTCTTTTTGGGATTTGCCTTTTCCGAAATCTTCAATGGTTACAATCTGGCCATTTTGCAAAAACCAGCCGGCGACTTCCTGGCACACTTCAAGATATCCGCCCGGATTATCCCGTAAATCTATGATAATCTTTTTAGCGGGACTGGCCAGAATTTCAAATACGATTTTTTTTAAATCAGATGACAGTGTCTGGTCAAACTGGTGGATATGGATTAAAGCCACATCAGAATCTTTTAATTCCCATTCCACGGAATTGATTTTAATAGTATCTCTGGTTATCTTAAAATCTTTTACCACTTTAAAGCCTTCCCTAAAAATAGACAGGGTAATGGTGGTGCCTTTTTTACCGCGGATCAAATTAATCGCTTCATCAATGCTAATATCGGAAGTGCTTTTTCCGTCTATTTTGACAATTTGGTCTCCCGATTTAAGGCCCGCTTTTTCGCCGGGGGTGCCTTTAAGCGGAGCAATGATCATCAGTTGGCCTTTTTTTATTCCAACTTCAATGCCAATGCCATCAAACGAACCGGCCAAATCTTGCTGGAACATTTTGGCTTCTTTGGGGCTGAAAAAAGAGGTATAAGGGTCTTGCAAGCTTTTGGTCATGCCTTCAATAGCCCCGTATAACACTTCTTGGTCATTGATTTTTTCCGGACTGATAAAATTTTCGTGGAGCTTATTATAAGCACTCCAAAACAGGGAAAAGTCCAGCGTTTCGGGCTTGCAGACCTTGCAAGTAACTTGGGATTTTCCAACAAAAATTCCTGTAAAAAAGACGACCAAAACCAGGGCAACCAAGGCAATCCCCCACAGTATTCTTTTCTTATCAAAAGTAATCATAATGAAATTTTACCAGAAACGGTTTGGCAAAGCAACCATTCTATTTTCTTAAAACCATCCTGATGCGCGGCTGGCCATCACCAAAATAGTTTTCTTTTGGCTCCCCTTCTTTTTTAAAACCAAAAGAAGCGTATAAATTAATTGATCTTTCATTTTCTGGGTGAGTTACAAGATCAATCACATTAACATCTTTAAGTTTTTCTAAAATCATTTTTATAGCTTGCTTTGCAATGCCCCGGCCCTGAAATTCGGGCGTTAGCGCAAGTCCGCTTATATGAGCATGGTTTTCATCTTTCATTTCGTAAGATACATCGCCGATTATCTTAGCATTTCGTAAAATGACGTAAAAAAAACTGCTGCTAATTGCTTCTAATATCTCATTTCTATCAGTTAGCGCAGAATAGATTTTCGCCCCATCTAAGCTTTTCTCAACCGCCAAAATATCATCTACATCTTCTGCTATGGCGCGCCTTAAGGTTATTTCTTCGGTCATATTTTATCCAAGTAATTTTATCAAAACTCCTATAATGGCAAGAATTATTCCAACTATCCAAAAACGCATGGTTACCTTATAAGCCGGCCAGCCGATGGCTTCAAAATGATGGTGAATGGGAGTTGAAAGAAAAATTTTCTTTTTCCTGATTTTCTTTGACAAAAGCTGTAAAATAACCGACCCGACTTCCAAAACTAAAATTCCGGCAATAATCGGCAAAACAAATAATGAATCAGTTAAAAAGGCTACCACCGATAAGGTGGTTGCCAGGCCCATCGTGCCAACTTCCGACATGTAAAACCGAGCCGGTGGAATATTAAACCACAAAAAGGCAAATAACGTTCCGGTAATAACTGCGCAAAAAGTGGCTAAATCCACCTTTCCTTGTGAAAAGGCAATAATGGCAAAAGCGCCAAAGATAGAAGCAAAGGTGCCGCCCGACAAGCCATCAAGCCCATCAACAATGCCGCCGGCCCAGCAAGCAATCATCACAATCACAAAAACAGGAATATAAAAAATACCCAGTGACACATGCCCTAATAAAGGAATACTGACGACATCAAACCCTAGTTTTGTATAAAACCACCAGCCGCCCACCAAGCCAATCAACGCTACTATCAAAAGGCGTTTTTTAAAAGCCAGTCCTCCGCCAATGTAATTTCCCAGCGAAGAAACCACCAAAACATCGTCTAATAATCCGACCAGTGATGCCGCAATCAAGGTAAATAATGGAAGCCAGGTTTGGCTTCTTGATAAAAAGTTAAGCAGGGTAAACCAGCTATTGGGAAATAGTAAGGAAAGGCCGTAGAAAAAAAAGATGACAAATGCCGTGGTGGCCCAAATTAACATGCCACCCATTCGAGGCACACTGACCTCTCTTTCTTTATGCAGAGAATTAAAAACTACGGCATCTTCACCACTAATGGCTTTTTTCCCTCCCGTTTTTTTCCAAAGTTGGTGCTTGTATAAAAAATTAATCAAAAAAGGAGACCACAAAACGGCGATCAAAGAAGCGATCGCCGAAATTCCTAACACTTTGATGACGCTAAAGATTAAAAGAGTCATTGTTTAGCTACGAAATACGAATATTTACCAATATACGAATTAGCACGGCGTTTCTTATTTGTATATTCGTATGAAATTCGTATTTCGTAGCAAATTTCAAATTTCAAATTTATAAGCTTGCCCTATCCAGTCTATCATTTTTTTCATTTCCAAAAACCGATCTTCTGCACCAAGCACAATGTTAATAATATAGCCATCTTGTTGCGGGCTTTTTTGAATTGCCATAAAACATCCCCGAGCTTCCGTGGTAAACCCCGTTTTTCCACTGACAATACCATCCCCGCCCAGCATTTTATTGGTATTTATTAATTTATGATGCAGTGTTCCGTTGGGTAAATAAAGATCGTATTCTTTCAAGCCGGTAATTTCCTTAAACAACGGATAATGCTCAAATAAATATATTGACAATACCGATACATCTTCAACGGTAGAATAAGAACCTTGGCCAAGTCCTGTTGCGTCTTGAAAATGAGTATTTTTAAGACCCATTTTTTGAGCGTTGGCATTCATTAAAGCGACAAAAGCATTGGGCCCAGATACTTCTGAAAGAGCATACGCGGCTTTGTTACTTGATTCCATTAATGATATATACAGCAAATCTTTAACCGTTAGCACATCTCCTAACTTTAAAACTCCCTGTTCGCCATCTTCGGCCATGGCCGCTTCACTTATGGTAACTTTTTGCGACAAATCATAATTATTGAACACAACCAGCGCGGTCATCAATTTAGTTAAACTGGCTATAGGCAATTTTTTTTCTTCATTTTTTTTAAATAACACCCTGGTTTGATCATCGCTGACTTGAATTGATATGGCTGATGGCGCATCCAAAACCAAGTCTTTCTGCTGCCAATCGCGCAAAGGCAATAGATTTTGATCGATAACGGGTTTTGGCTGATTAGTCGCTTGCACATTATCAATAGAAGTTTCTAAACTGCTTTGTAAAAAATTATTATGGTGGATCAGCATGTCTTGGACGCTAACTGCAAACCATTGCATTCCCCAAAAAACGGTTCCCAAGGTAACCAGAAAGATGAAACATAATAATAGTATTTTTACAATCCAATTCATTGCTTAGATTTTTTAACTAACGTGTTTTTGGGTTTTTGTTTTTTAGATTTTGAATTTATTTGTAATTTGGCGGAGCCGGGCGCAGTATTGTGCCCGGGATTTCGAATTTCGGATTTAATATTTCCATCAATTCCCTTTTTGGAATTGATGGCGACATGTAATTCATCAAGCTGTTTTTGATAAATTTCACTTGGCGCGTCCATCATCAAGTCGCGCCCATCGCCGGTTTTTGGAAAAGCAATCACTTCGCGAATATTGGGCTCGCCCAATAAAAGGGCAACCAGGCGGTCAATTCCCGACCCGATCCCTCCATGAGGCGGAGCCCCAAAACTATAAGCTTCCAGCATATGGCCAAACTGCGCTTTTATTTCTTCTTTGCTATAGCCCATAATTTCAAAGACTTTTTCAATGGCTTCTGGCGTATTATTGCGAATGCTACCCCCGCCGATTTCCCAGCCGTTTAAGGCAATATCATATTGAGTGGTTAAAATTTGGCCAATATTTTTTTTGGCCATCAAGTCTGGTATAAATTCTGGCTTGGGCGCTGAAAATGGGTTATGAGTAAATGTCCAACCACCCTCATCGTCTTTTTCAAAAAAGGGAAAATCAATCACCCAGCAAAACGCCAATACATTTTTGTCGTTTTTATCGGTCCGAATATCGGGTTTATCTGACTTATACTTTTGCATGGCTTCCTGATAGCTTATTTTTGGAAAAGGAATTTGCTGGATTTTTTTCTCGGGAAATAAAGTTTGCACCAAGGCAATCAATAGGCGCTCATAAAGTTCCATAAAATCTTCGCGCTCAATAAAGCTCATTTCAATGTCAATTTGGGTGTGTTCGGTCTGCCGATCCCCTCTTGGGTCTTCGTCGCGCAAACATCGGGCTAATTGAAAATATTTTTCAAGGCCTGCCACCATTAATAGTTGTTTGTATTGCTGAGGGCTTTGCGGAAGCGCATAAAATTTTCCAGGATGTAATCGTGAAGGCACCACAAAGTCGCGCGAACCCTCCGGCGTTGATTTAGTTAATGTGGGAGTTTCTATTTCAATAAATCCTTCGTTAGTTAGAAAGTCCCGCACAAACTTTGAAACCTTATGTCGCATAATAAGATTTTGGCGTAATCTTTCACGGCGTAAATCCAGATAGCGATACTTCATCCGAATTTCTTCGTTAATTTCCATGCCATCGGTTGTAACATCAAAGGGCAGAGTTTGGGCTTTTGATAGCACTTTTAATTCTTCAACCGATAATTCCACTTTTCCGGTTGCAATTTGTGCGTTTTGCATTTTTTCGGGCCGAGCCACAATCTGCCCTACCAATTCAACCACCCATTCGGTTCTTATTTCTTGCGCCGCATCGTAAGCTTCTTTAGCCGAAGGTACAAACACGCACTGCAAAACTCCGCTTTTATCGCGTAGGTCTATAAACACAATTTTCCCGTGCGCTCTTCGCACATTCACCCACCCCGCCACTTTCACCTTTTCACCGACATGTTTTGCGGTTTCACTGATTAGAAATCTTGTCATAATATTATTTGGTTATGTTAAAAAATTTAGAAAAATCTTTCGTTGAACCACCCTCTTCTTGAATATAAATCTTAAATACTTGCCCTTGAGGATTCAATATATCTGCACCGTCAGATGAAATAGGATTTTTAATAGTCCAAGAATAACTACCTTGTGAAGCAGGCATGTAGGCGACGCGTTCTGTTGCCATAAAATTTTGGTCTTGTTGGTTTGGATAATAGGCAAGATAAATATAAACATTCTTTAATCCTATTGCAACCCATGTGATCGTGTGCGTTTCGCCAATGTGCCATGTTTCTTCTCCGTTTGGAGAAAGAATATGCAACGCAGCATTTACAGATGTTTTTACATTAATATCAATATCTTTTGTCGCAAAATTTCCTTTATCGTCTTTTACAACAAACGTGACCGTATAATTAAGGCTATTTTGATAAGTGTGAGATATTGTCGAGTTTTGACTTTTAATCAAATTTAGAGGCAACCCATCTCCAATACCTTCATCGCCCCAAATTGCGCCGTAAATTAATTTGTTACCTTCCGAATCAGTTGCATCAATAGTCCACGTTCCTGTTTGACCAATTGTGATTACCGTTGGTCCCGAAACATTGTTGATTATTATGGGATTTTCAAACGTGAAAGTCGACAATATAAAATTCAAAAATCCTGCCTCCCCATTAGAAACTGGTTTTCCTGTTGAGCCGGCACCACAATTATCAAGAGACACCTCAACTATTGCGTTGTTCTTGACCGGAATCGCTACAAGAATTCCCTTGCAACCCGCTTGTGCTATTTCATATTGATATGCCAATTTAGATCCCACAGTAACAATACTAGAATGAGTCAAATCCCCAAACGTAGCTTGGTGTAAAACATCGCCACTGAAAGTATCAGTTTTATTTAGAGATATTGTAAGTCCTTTATCTGATCCATCGGGGACCAGAGTCATTAATACATGATTCTCCATCACATCAGAACCACCCCAAGATATTACATCTTGGGAAGGGTATTTAAAGGAAAAACCGTGCTCAGTATCTTGATACGTTTTCCAATTTTTGGTATCAATGTTTTGATATCCCCATTCGTATTGATTTATACTATAAGAACTTTCTTGAATATTACCTTTATGGAAAAAAGCAAAATACACCGAGCCATATACCAAAACTCCGGCAATTAAATAGATCGAAATCCATTTCCAGATTGATTTTTTACTATAGTTATATTTCATTTATTTTTGCGGTTCCAATTCCCTATCAATGAGCCGGTTAAATATATTATCATAATAATCCCTATCCAAATTAAATGCTTCGTGAAATTTCCTTACCAGAGAAATACGGTCAAGATTTGGATATTCTAAGCTCTTATTTTCTAACGCTATTTTAAGTACATTACCTTTAACTTTACTAAACAAAGCCCATTTCTTTTCGAACGACATATTATAATAAATATCATCCTGAATTTTTTGTGCTAATTTTGGAGTTAAAATTTGTTTTTTCATCTTAGTTTCACTTTAATAAATTTTCTTTTCCCAAACTGAATCACCATCCCATCTTCAATTTTAATTTCTTCCCGCCAATTTTGAATTTTTAATTTTGAATTTTGAATTTCTATGGTTACTCCCCCGCCCTCAACTACCCGCTTGGCATCGTTTTTTGATTCTGCTAATTTTGAATCAAATAACAAATCTAAAATCAGATAATTTGTTTTATCTGTTTCAAAAATTGTAATATCGGTTGGAATTTGCTTATCGCGAAACATACTATTAAATTCATCTTCTGCTTTCTGTGCTTCTTTTTCGCCGTGGTACATTTTGACGATTTCTTTAGCTAACATAGCTTTTTGATCCCTGGGGTTTGACATTTTTTCAATTTCTTCAATTTCTTGCAAAGGAACGCGCGTGGTTAAAGTAAAATATTTTACAACCAACTCGTCTGGCAACGACATAGTTTTACCAAACATTTCATTGGCAGAATCGAAAAGATTTATGGTATTACCCCAGCTAGAACTCATTTTTCGGCCATCAGTCCCCTCAATTAAAGGATTGGTCATAATGTCTTGAGGTGCTTGCCCATAATGTTTTTGCACATCGCGGCCCGCCAGTAAATTAAAGCGCTGATCAGTTCCGCCCAATTCCACATCAGCCTTCACTGCCACAGAATCATAACCTTGCATTAACGGATACATAGTTTCTAAAAATGATACTCTTTTTCCGGCTTCCAGGCGCTTAGCAATCACATCGCGTACTGTAAATTCATGAACTCCAAATAAATTGGCCATTTTAGCCACTTGGAGCCAGCCAATTTTTTTTAGCCATTTTGAATTATATTGGACTTCACACTTTCGCATATCCAAAATTTTTCCCGCCTGCTTTACATAGTTTTTCATGTTTTCTTTAATGGTCTTTTCATCAAGCATGGGCCGTTCACTTTCTTTATCTGAAGTATCGCCAATTAATCCGGTAAAATCTCCGATAATTAAAACCACCTTGTGGCCAAGATTTTGAAAATCACGCAGTTTTAGCAATGGAATGGCTCTGCCAATATGGATATTGGGACTGGTTGGGTCAATTCCAAGTTTAACTCTTAAAACTTTTCCCGAAAGAAGTTTTTTCTTCAGGCTTTCTTTATCAATTATCTCTTCTACTCCCCTCGTTAACACTTCTTCTATTTTTTGTTGATCAATTTTTATCATGTTTTTGTATTTTACAATAATAAGATTAAAAATAAAAGGTTGCGTAATCCCCTGTTTTACATTTGCAAATTAAATAGAAAAGAGTAACATTATTATTAGTTTGTTGTTTGATGGCACGAGGCGTTCGTCCAAAACAACAAACTTCTGGCATCAAGGGAGTTTCGTCATGCCCATTCGAGAAGGCGATTGCGAAATTAATGAAAACGCCTTCGCAGGCACATTCAAACCATGTCTTTTAAGTGTTGATGAATACATGGCCAGTTTACGGGAAGATGTGCCAAAAGGAGGCAAGCCTTCTTCTAAACCTAAGGCTCGAGTCTCGAAAAATACTGGGTCGTCAGTTCCGCCACGATCACCCAAAAAAATAACAAAAAGAAATAAGAAAAATTAAAACGCCACAGGGGAAACTGAACTGCAGTTTCCCGTTTTTTTAAAACTTATCAGCTAACTTATATACGTCTCCGGCGCCCATGATTATTAGAACTTCCCCACTTTTGATATTCTTCTTTACAAATGTTTCTGCCAAATCTAATGGCAAATACCCAACCTGTTTCTTATTAATTTTTTTAACTAAATATTCAGAATTCATTTTTGAACTAATACTTTTTTCTTCCCGGCCGGCAACATCATAAATGTCGGTAATAATAATGTGATCTATTTTTCTTCGGTCCGCCGAAGCCTTGGCGGAGGAAACGCTCCTAAAAACTTTCACAAAATCTTTAAATAAATAATACGTCCTTTGGTATTGGTGGGGCTGGAAAATACACCAAATACGTTTTTTAGGAAATTTTTCTCGAGCCGCTTTTAACGTTACTGCCACTTCATTAGGATGATGACCATAATCGCTTATCAAGGTATAAGGTTTAGTTTTTATAATCTCAAACCTCCGCCAGCTTCCTTTATATTCAGAAAGTGCTTTAAAGGTAGTCACGTCTTTAATCTTTAGTATTCTTGCCACCGCCAATACCGCCAAGGCATTGGAAACGTTATGCAGGCCAGGAATTTTTAATATCTTTTTAAGTTTTGAAGCTTCCTTTTGTTTTGTCGCATAATAAACTGTAGTAAATTTACCCTTGCTAATTTTTACC